>JAYOWQ010000032.1:0-18455 GCA_038152055.1 Opitutales bacterium
TTTCCTTCTTTGGCTTACTTTCTTTCTTGGTCTCCTTCTTGGGAGATGACTTATCAGAGGAACCGGAGTCGGATGAGCTGGAATCGCCGGAGGATTTTTCCTTGGCTTCGCCACCACTCTTTTTCTTGTAATCGGTCTCGTAAAATCCTGTGCCCTTGAAGATGAGACCGGCCCCGAGACCAAGCAGACGCTTGGCTTGGCGCTTCTTGCACTTCGGGCAGCTTTTGACCGGGGAATCGTTCATCGACTGAAAGAGCTCCCATTCGTGTTTGCAAGCGCCGCATTGGTAATCGTAGGTAGGCATGCCTTGGTATCCTGTGTTTGGTGTTTAGAGAAGATGTTTCATTCTGACTGCCCCGTAATAGGCGATCAGTATCCACGTGCCGACAAAAAAGGAGAGTCCGTAGATGGGCAGGGCAAGTAAAAATATTCCCCAGAAGCATACCACGGGAAGGGCGAGAGGCTTCCACCACAGCAGGGCTTGCTGGAACAGACCCCGTAGTTGAAAGGAATCCCGCATATTCTCCGATTGCAAATAGAGCCCAAGGGAGCAGAGAAAGAGAACGGGAGAGACAAAACCGCATGCGGCCAAAGGAAAGTATGCGACCACTCCAAGCACCCCGAAGGTTGTGAAAAAGAGAAGGAGGCTGGCAATCCAACCCACAATGAGGGGAATACCAACGAAGCAGACAAGAAGTATCAACATGCGCAAGCCATCCAGAAACAAACGGGGCCAATCCATTTCGGACCATTCGGGAAGATCGATCTGTCCGGATCTACGCATCCGTCTGCAGTAAACAAGCAAATATCCCAGTGCGAAAACATTGAGCACCGGAATAAAGGAGAGGGCTCCTCCCCACAAAACCTTGGGTATCCAGCCGGGTCGGCCGAACAGTCTCATGCATACCGCTTCCAAACTTGGCATAGCCCGAGTATGATGACATGCTTGTGATTCTCCGCAAGCCATGAATTTTTCCGAACAGCTGAAATCCTTTCAAAATCTTGTCAATGACCGGTTACGATCGAACTTGCCAGATTCATCCCGTCGTCCATCGAGGTTGCACGAGGCGATGAATTACAGCCTTCAGGCAGGGGGCAAGCGTTTGCGACCGGTACTGTTGCTGGGGGCTCATTCCATCTTTCCAAGCTCGACGGATCCCGTTGCCGCAGCATTGGCGGTGGAGATTATACACTCCTACAGTTTGATCCATGATGATTTGCCAGCGATGGACGATTCCGATCTTCGCCGGGGTGCTCCCTCCTGCCATCGTGCGTTTGACGAAGCAACCGCCATTCTTGCTGGTGATGCCCTGATTCCCCTTGCCTTTGAGCGTCTGTGTCTGGCTTATGAAGAGAATCCAATGCTTGCCCTGGATCTCGTACGTATGCTCGCGGAGGCCGCTGGCAGCGAAAAACTGGTCGGTGGTCAGATGGAAGACTTGTTGGCGGAGGGGAACGAACCGAACGAGGACACGCTTTCCTTCGTTCATGCGAACAAGACCGCGGCAATGATTGCCGTATCCATGAAAATGGGATTCAGGCTGGGTGATCGTGGAAACGATCCTTTGCTGATCGGAAAAATAGGAGAGGCCGGACATTCCCTTGGATTGGCCTTTCAAGCGGTGGATGATTTGCTCGACGTCACTTCGACGACCGAAGAACTGGGAAAGCAAGCCGGGCATGACGGGGAATCAGGCAAGATGACTTGGGTGAAGATGCTCGGGGTGAAGGAGGCCCGAGAATTGGCCCGCATGCATACCGAGCATGCCGTTGGCGCAGTTCGAGAGATCGGAGGAGACAATGCATTTCTTCTCGAACTGATGGATGAGATGTTGACCCGGAAGAATTGATCGGGTGCCGAATTCCACAAAATACCTGCTTTCCCGAGATTGGAGGACGCGCCTCCGACGTTCAAGGGACATAGGGATTGGTTACGCTGCGCCAGGCGGCGAGTTCACCAGGGCTCTTTTCGAATGGAGTCTAACCCCAAAGGGCTCCTTCTTGCTGGAACTTCTGCACGGTAGAAGAGTCGTTGAGCTTGGTGCTGGAATGATGCCTTACGGGTATGCTTTGGCCGCCCATGCTGGAGCGAAAAACTTCGTGGCCGTGGAACCTTTCTATGCCGACCGCCAGGAAATCGCTCAGAACGCGTATCTGGATGACATCCATGATCCAGCGCTGAGAATACCCCGGAAGGTCGTGGCGATGGATATGCTCGCTTACTTGGAAAGCGAACCGGATGGTCTTCTATGCCTGCTGGCTTGCGGGATCGAAGATTGTATTCTGCCAGGAACCGTTTACCGCAAGAAGGTGGAAGGAGAAATCCAGAGAACTTTACAGGCTGACGCATTTTTCATCAGTTCCCACAGCGATCTGAGACCAAGTGCCTTGGTGGAAAGAGAAATCCTTTTTTCCCGACCTTCCAATCCCGGATTGCAGGACCGGTTGCGCTTGCACGGGAGCGGACTGGCCTACGAATCGTTGGCCGATCGTTTGCCCGCGGATTTGTTTGGTGGTTGAGCCGCTATCCGCGCCTTCATGATCAGGTAGAGTTCGCGACTGATCCAGGCATCGGTTGCCGCGTATACGAGTTGGGAACTGGTAAGAGGGCGTTTTTGCCAGTTGGAAAGCTGGGCGGACTTGGACAGGCGGTGAGAAAAGAAAATGGCGGTAAGGTTGCGCAGACCAGTCTGTTCGATCTTCAAGGACTGGGCTAGAGGGGCGAGGTCTTCGAATCCGGCGGGTTCGAATTCCTCGATCTTCTTGAGGTTGTATACGTCATCCTTGACTGCGACGCCTGTTTTGATGATGTTCGGGTTTTCGAGAATTTTTTTCAAGGGGCCGAGTTTCATCACCGGATAGAGCCTGAAAAGAAAAGCCTGATCCGCTGTGGCTACCTGCAAGAGAGCGGGTGGATTGTTCGGACCCCGCTTGAAGTTGGGTTTGCACTCGATGTCAAAACCAAGAATCTTCTGCTTGGCCAATCGCTCCGCGTTGCGCTTGAACGTCTTGGCGTCTTCAGCCACCTGGATGGATCCTTGAAAGCGGATAAGAGGAAGTTCGTTGATTTCCGTTTTTTCAAGTCTCTTGGGTAATTCCCCCGATGTGGCGTTCAAGGAAGCCATGAAGGATTAGAGATCAATTGACAGACCGTCGTAGGCAAAGATTACTTCCTGAGGAAATCCTCGCGGGGAAGGGGCTCCGGGAATGCCGGGAATCGATTCGCGTACAGCGTGTTTTGAGCCTTGGAGGAATTTTCTGGTATGGGAAAAAAAATCGGAAACTTGATCGTCCGTGGCGTTGGGGTCGTGGTGAAAAATAGCCAGTTTCCTGACGTCTGCCCGGGCGGCAAGTTCCACGCCCATGACATTGCTCGAATGCCCCCAGTGTTCCCGGTTTCCTATCGATTGACTATGGGTGTAGGGCGCGTCGAAAATGAGAAGATCGGCATTGCGGATGAAGTCAAGGTAGGGGTAGGATCGACTATGGGCGTCGTTCTTGTGCTCGCAATCCGTCGAGTAAACCAGAACGCGCTTATTGGCTTCGATCCGGTAACCGTATGAATCCCCGGGGTGGTTTTGCTTGAAGAGAGTGATTCTGGAATCACAAACTTCCACCACATCTCCCGGTGCGTGTTGCTCGAATGAGATATCGGCGGCAAAGGTATCAAAACCAATCGGGAAGAAGGGTTCCTGCATCTGCATCCTCAGGAATTTTTCGATGTCATCGTGGCCGCCATGGAAAATTACCTGATTGCTGGGAAAATAAGCGGGAGAGAAGAAGGGGATACCCTGAATATGATCGTAGTGAAGATGGGAGAGAAAGATATGAAAGGTAAGCCCGCCTCTTCCGGAATCCACGATTTCCTTCCCAAGTGCCCGTAAGCCCGAACCTCCGTCCATGATCAGAATATCATCGGATCCGGTATCGATGTGAACGCATGAGGTGTTGCCTCCCCAGCAAGCCTTGGTGCGAAACTTCAGGTTTTTGTTAACGAATTCCCGGATCTGACCTTCGGACCGCAAGTCCCTGCCTCTGGCCGCAAGCAAAGCCGATATGACCTTGTCCTTGACGTCCTCTGCGGTAGGTGAGGTGGGCAAGGACCCTCGTGTACCTTTGAAATGCGCTTTCATCGAACTATCTATTTCTCAATATATTAATAATCATTGCAATTCAAATTTCGTGCATTCCAAAGCTTTGATGGAATTGAAACTTTTGCAGTTGTTGGCTTGAAGAAATCAAGGCTCGGTAGCATTGTATTCGAATATGAGCGATGAAGATCTTTTAAACACCCCCTTCTACCGTGCAGGACTCGAAAGACTGAGTTTCGCCGAGGTTCTTGGTTTGTTCCTTGATCCTGAAAAGAAAAGCGGAAGTTTTCACCGTGTATCCGACATGCACGTCAAAATCGGTCTTCCCATCAGTTTTCGGACGGACGATCAGTTGCAACCCGTCTCCAAGGGTACGGCCGTAAATGAGGAAGGGATGCTTCACATGCTTAAGATTCTACTCAGCGAAAAGCAACTTGCCCAGGTATCTCATCCCGACGAACCCAAGGACGTCGATACCGCCTTCGAGTGGTTGCAGCAGGGTGTTAATTTTCGCCTTAATGCCTTTCGTGACCGGGATGGTCTTGCTTTTGTCATGCGTATCCTTTCATCCTCCATCCCTCCCATACAGGAGGTCGGATTGCCTTCGGAAGCGATTTGGCAGGAAATAACTGCGTTGAAGCGTGGGCTGGTTTTGGTGACCGGGGTAACGGGGAGTGGGAAGTCGACGACGATTTCCTCCCTAATCAATCACATAAACCTGAACAGAAAGGCCCGTATCATCACATTGGAGGACCCGGTTGAGTTTATTTTCAAGAACGAAAGCTCGATGGTCTCGCAAAGACAGGTAGGTCAGGACGTGGGCAGTTTCTCAGCTGGTCTTAAGAGCGCCCTTCGCGAGAATCCCGATATTATTTTCGTTGGGGAAATCAGGGATACCGAGACCGCAACCCTCGCCCTGAGCGCTGCGGAAACCGGGCACCTTGTCTTTTCCACGCTGCACACGAGGGATGCCAAGGGTGCGTTGAGCAGGATCGTCGATATGTTTCCCGCCGAACAATCAAAATTCATTTGCCTGCAACTTTCCTTCAGTTTGTCCTACGTACTGAGCCAGAAGCTCGTGCCCCGCACGGATGGCGCCGGTCGTATTCTGGTCATGGAAGTGCTCAAGAACATGCCTTCGATAGGCAATCTCATTCGTACCGGTAATTGGCAACAGGTGTACTCAGCCATGGAAACGCAATCCCGGGAAGGCATGCTGACCATGGAACAGCATTTGCTTTTTCTTCATCAACACGGAGTCATCTCCAAGGAATCAGCTATTGCCTATGCAAACGATGCCAGTCTTGCTGAACGTTTGGGCTGATGGAAAAGATTTTCCATTCTTGCATGCAGGAGTTCGGATACCTTTCTAGCCCTTGTTCTTCGCAATTATGGGCTTGATTCGTTCGATCGGGTTCATCCGTCATGCCAGACAATTGTGGGCCGTCGTTCTACTGCTTTCCGGAGTAGGGTTGCTAGTTCATGCAAATTCCGTAAAAAGCAAAGCCAAGATGAATGAATCGAAGAATCCTTCTAAAAAGGTAGTGAAAACGGACGAGGAATGGAAGTCACAGCTTACTTCCGAGCAGTTCAGAATTTTGCGCAAGGCAGGTACGGAACGCCCGAATGGCCCGGTCTATGATGAGTTCAAGCAACATGGTGCCGGGGTTTACTACTGCGCGGGTTGTGACTCCGAACTTTTTTCTTCCAGCGAGAAATTCGATTCTCATTGCGGGTGGCCTTCCTTTTTCGATCCATCAAAGGTGGAAAACGTCAAAACCTCGGTTGATTACTTGTTGGGATATCCCAGAACCGAGGTTCTTTGCGCCGTTTGTGACGGTCATTTGGGTCATGTCTTCAGCGGAGAGGGTTTCGATACCCCGACGGACAAAAGGTACTGCATAAACGGAACCGTCCTGCGCTTTCGGCCGGGCGCCGAATCCGAGGAGTTGAATTCCTCTGTCCATCCTTAAAGAGGTGACCTGCGGTAATCCATGCTTTTTGCTTCTCGACCGGAGGATTCGCGGGTCCTCACAAACTTTTTCCGCGGTATTTGGGAGTATGCTCTTTCTTTGCTTTTCCGGGTTCATTCCTTTTGCTCAAGCCATTGAAACTTCTATGGGGTTCCCTGGCGCATTGGGCGTACGCATTCCTTCCTACGATGAAAAGGGTAGGTTGCATTGGGAACTCGAAGCCGCCGAGGTTGAAATGATAGGAGCAAAAAAGTATCGGGCCCGGGAACCAAGAATGAGAATGCTCGAACAAAATCAAGCGGTGTCCAGAGCCCGTTCCAGTTCAGGAATCTTCGATTTGGACAAGGGTTCAGCCCGTGGGGACCAAAGACTGGTGGTTGAAGGGCACGGATTTCAGGCTGAGGGTGAAAATTGGGAGTTTGAGGAAATTTCAACTGCCGGCCGAAGTAGGTTGGTCCTTTCCAGTCAGGCGAAAGTAGCTTTTGCCGATGAGGTCGGTACTTTACTTGCCGGTAGTCCTTCAATCCCCAAAAAAGGATACCCGAAAGATTCAAGGAAGGTAACTGCCGACAAGGATAATATCGTGGAGAATGCCACTGAATTTCCCACGTCCGCATGGGCTGAAAAGTTCGAGCTCATTGATCTGGGCGAAGGCAGGCACAAGTTTTTGCTCGAAGGGGAAGTCTGCATCGAAATGCAATTTACGGAGTCCAGTGACTCTGAAATCGAATTGGCGACCATTCATTGCATGGATGCGGTTGTAGACCTGGCGACGGCGCAAAATGCCCAGAGAGACGCTTTAGGAAAGGTGGTGAGCATTCATGCAAAAGGTGGGGTGCGGATGAAACAACCCGGCCGATCTTGCCAATCGAACTCTCTGCTTTGGAATGCTCAAGACGGACTGGTGACTCTGGATGGCAATGCATCCGTGGTTGATGATCAATGGGGAATTGCCGAGGGAGATCGGATCATTCTGCGAAAGGAGGACGGTAGGGCTGAAGTCGTGGGTCCTCAAAACGGACGGGCCCGACTTTCTCTTCCCGCCCTTCCATCATTCAGTTTTCCAAAGCTTTCCCGTAAATCAAGGGATTAGCATACCGGGCGCTCATGGAACAATCCCATCTTAGAATTACCGATCTGCGCAAGAATTATGGGGGCAAGGAAGTTGTAAGAGGCGTATCCTTGGATGCCAAGGGAGGAGAGGTCGTTGGTTTGCTTGGTCCGAACGGGGCTGGCAAGACCACCACTTTTTCCATGGTCGCTGGGTTTGTCAGGCCTTCTGCAGGAAAAGTTTTTATAGATCATCTGGACCTAACCGATTTGCCCGCCTACCGCCGGGCTAGAAGCGGACTCGTCTATTTGCCTCAGGATACGTCGGTCTTTCAAAAACTTACCGTAGACCAAAACATTCGTGCGGTTGTGGAAACTCTTGGCCTTTCCAAGGAAGATGAAAACAAGTTGGTGAAAGAACGACTTTCCGAACTGAGACTTTCCGAACTGGCTGATCAAAAAGCCGTCACCTTGAGTGGTGGTGAGCGACGTCGTCTTGAAATTACTCGTTCCCTCGTGCTCCAAACACGATTCCTCATGCTTGACGAACCATTCAGCGGAGTGGACCCTATAAGTGTGAGCGAAGTCGCGTCGATCATCCGTGATTTGAAGTCACAAGGGATCGGAATCTTTCTTACCGACCATAACGTGCGTGAAACCTTGCGAGTAGTCGATCGCGCCTATTTGCTCTATGAGGGAAAGGTTTTGGCCCATGGGGATTCTGACTTTTTACTATCCGATCCTGAAACACGCGAAAAATACTTGGGTCATGACTTTCAGTCTTGATGTGCATCCTTTCCCATCCCATTCATGAAAACGCATAATCTTCCCGAATACGTAGAGAGCATATCCGTAAGAGATTTTTTTGAATCTTATGGCGACCCATTGCTTTTGAGATTGATAACCACTCCGAAAACGCTCTCCAGAAGTACGATTCGTGAAAGAAGCATCAACCGGCCCGCTCTTGCCGTAACCGGTTATTACAAGTATTTTGCCAACAAGCGCATTCAATTGTTCGGAGCCGGGGAAATGGGATACCTCCGCGAGCAGACGTCTTCCCAAAGAAAAAAAATCATGCAAGCCATGGCCAGCAAACGAATACCTTGCGTGGTCATCTCTCGCAATCTCGCCCCCATGCCGGAAATGCTCGAAGTCATGGAAGCCCGGGGCGTGCCGGTTTTTCGCACGGTATTGCCCTCCAAGGCATTTACCACGGAAGCGACCGTGTTGCTCGAAGAGCGCTTTGCTCCAAGGACCACCCTTCACGGGACCTTGCTTGACATCAGGGGCATTGGTACCTTGATTCGCGGAGACAGTGGTTCGGGCAAAAGCGAGGCAGCCCTCGCCCTCTTGGAGCGTGGTCATAGTCTGGTTGCGGACGACATTGTCAGGGTCAAACTTCTGAGCGACCATACGCCCGTCGGGTTTTGTGATGAAATAAGTCGTGGTTTTATGGAGTGCCGGGGAATCGGGATCATCAATATAGAAGAGCTCTTTGGGATTCGCTTCGTTCGTTTGCAAATGAAAATCGATCTTGTCGTAACCTTTACCGAGGGCGGAAGCGACGTCGATATCGATCGAACAGGCCTTGAGCGCAAGACTTTCGAGGTACTGGGCACGGAAGTTCCCCACATGGAGATTCCTTTACGAACGGGTCGGGACATGGCCAGACTGGTAGAAGTGGCGGCGATGGTTCAGGCAGGACGTCAATTGGGACATGATTCCGCAGTGGAATTTAATCGGAAATTAATTGAAAAAATGACAATGGATGGCTGATTGAAATGTGTTTTCCGTGCCGTCATCTTTTTCTAAGTCCCCAACTGTCAGTAAGATTGCGAAAGGAGGAAAATCGAGGTTTTTGGCAACCCCAAAATATCCCAAAACTTACTTTCATCGGGGTGTGAATAACTTGTGAGAAACTATTCGTGCTCGATGGCTTTTTTTTCTTGGTTTACTTGGGATTCTGTTACAGAAATGTGTTCTCCACACTCCACCTTACTTTAATCCTACCCTTTGATTCATTCTCCCTAAATCTTTCATTAGTCCTTGAATTCAAAGCATTTAAATGTATTAACATCTGTTTTTAATTCCGTTTCACCCTCTCTGTTTCCCTTTCCTTTCAATTTCTCGAAATCCCTTATAATCAGTGAGTTTGCAATCCCCTTGCAGCCCTGTGAATAATTTCTCCTCTTACACCCTATGACAGAACTTACTGCCACTCCCGAAACCTTTTGGAGTTCTCTTCGCGAAGGCCTCTTGGAAGTAATTCCTGCCGATACCTTTCGTGTCTGGTTTGACAACATTCGCGTCGGTCACATGGACGATGACGGATGCGAACTCATAACTCCCAACGAATTTTCCGCCATTTGGATACGGGACAATTACCTGGACGTCATTCGTCAGGAAGCAGATCGTTTGGTTGGCTATCCTTACAGCGTCGAATTGTTGGGAGCTTATGACGGTGAGGAAACTTCCAAGGAATCGGGGAACCGACTCAAAAAGCAAAGTGGGAAGACGTCCGGAGGTTCCCGCAGTCGTACCGGCCCATCCCTTCACGGTAGATCCTTGGGCATCAATCCTAAAAACACCTTTTCAAATTTCGTGGTTGGTGCTGGTAGTGAGCTAGCCCACGCTGCTTGCGTAGCAGTGGCCAACGCCCCAGCTCATGCTTACAATCCTCTTTTCCTATATGGGGATACTGGTTTGGGCAAGACTCACTTGATGCACGCTGTGGCTCATCAAGCTCTTAATCGCAACCCTTCTTGTCGGATAGCGTACGTTTCCTGCGAGAAATTCACCAACGAATTTATCCGGGCCATTCAGGAGAACACCTTGACCAAATTCCGTTCTCGTTACCGCAGCGTAGACTATCTTCTTATCGACGACGTCCAGTTCCTTGCTGGCAAGGAGCGCATTCAGGAGGAGTTTTTCCATACGTTCAATGAACTCTACGAAGCCCAACGCCAAATTTTGCTGACGAGTGATCGCCCGGCTGGAGAAATCGATAAGATTGAAAGTCGTTTGCTGTCTCGCTTCCAATGGGGTCTGGTAGCCGATATCCAAGCGCCTGACTGGGAAACTCGCGTTGCCATTCTTACCCGGAAATCCGAAGCAATGGGAATTACAATTGAGCCGGAAATTCTTGAATTCCTCGCCAAAAACATTTCCCGCAACGTCCGTCGAATGGAAGGCGCCCTGACCCGGGTTGCGGGATATGTGGGTCTTACCCGCAAGAAAGCGGATCTTGAGACGGTTCAGCGATTGCTTCGCGACATCCTGCGTGAGGAAAATCTTACCAGAATAACTATAGAGACCATTCAGAAGAAAGTTGTGGATTACTATCATCTGCGTATGGCTGACATGCTTTCGCGAAGACGACCTGCCAACATTGCGTTCCCTCGGCAGGTTGCAATGTACCTTTCTCGCATGCTTACCGAGCATTCGCTACAGGAAATTGGTGGAGCCTTTGGCGGTCGGGATCATGGAACCGTAATCCACGCATGCAAAACGGTTGAAAACATGATGGATCAGGACAATTCCATCAAGAGCGCCGTTGAATTTCTCAACGAGCAACTTTCGCAGTCCATGGCATGACTGTCGTGATGCTTGCCTTTTACCGGCTACGCTCTTTTACCCTATCTTTCCAATCATGAGCGAAGAGTATCATTCCGACGATAGTTTAGATACAGGATCTGCAGTACCTGCTCCTCAGGAGTTTTCAAATTCTCCGAATCTGGAACAAAAAGCTGAGATCAGTCGTTGGGTTGCCGAAGGTATGGGTTTGTCCGAGGTTCAGAAGAAGATCAACTCTGACTTTGGAATCGTCATGACTTACATGGACGTCAGGTTTCTGGTGGATGACTTGGAACTCGAACTCGTAGATAAGGAAGAAGCTAAGAGCCCAGCCAGTCCTTCTGCGGATGATAGCCTTTCATCCAATGATGACCTAACAGGCAAGGGTGGCGTAAGATTGGAACTCGATGCGGTAACCCCCCCTGGCGCGATGGCGAGTGGTTCGGTCGTTTTTTCCGACGGAGAATCCAAAAAGTGGACGATCGACCAATTTGGCAGGCTTGGACTGAGTGGCGGTACCGAGGGTTACAAACCAAGTGACGAGGACGTCATGGAATTCCAAAAGCAATTGGAATCATCTCTGCGCGGACCCTCCCTTTAGATATTTTTGTTTTGCCGGTTTGCAAACCGGCAAGTCCTTGACCTTACAGGGCCAGTAACTGGCTGATTGCCTGAAGTAATACTTCCAGATCAAAATTTGATGGGGAGGTCGTGTTTTCAGTTTCCGGCCATTTGGGCATGGATTCGAGTATTGAAGGGTCACCACGAACGATCCGCTCAAGTGAGAGAGAGTTGATCCTGATTTTGTTCAGGTTTCCGGAAAGATCGGTTTCGATCACGCTTTTAGTTGTTTCCGAAATTTTCGGACTGATGGATCGGAGTGTGAATCGGGTGCCGTTATCCAATGAGATGGGGGGGGCAATCCAAACCCCCTTTCTTTCCATCAGATAATTCAGTAGAACTTCTCTCCCTTTGGAAGTTCCCGCATAAGAGTTGTCGAGGAACTTGCCCACTTCTTTTTTGAGATCTGAGAATTCCTTTCCGAAATTGAGATTGAAATTGTAATTGAAGGTGCCTTCGTCCGCGTCCCGGAAGATATTGAAGGAGGGGAGGGGATAGGCTCCCCTGCCTGGGAAATCGTAATTCATTCCGTTTGGGGAAAGCAACGCACTGGAATTATTGTCCGTGCGGTAGCAGAAAATCGGTTCCTTATCCTTTCTGATTTGAATTTCAAAGAATTCTTTCGACTGAGACGCGCCTAGATGAACGAGTAGGGGAGTGACGGTTTCATTTTTTTCCAGTTGCCAGGAAGCTTCCAACAGGACGGCATCCCTCTCTTCCATCAATCTATCATATGCGGCTTCAAGTTGCTGGAGTAACAGGTTCTTCCGGCTTTCGGAAAATTCCATTCCTTCAGCAAGTGATTTTGCAATCTTAGTCCATTCGGAAGATGATTCTTCATTCTCATCGATCAATCGCAGGAGTTTCTGCATCGCGGCATCCTTTTTCTCGTCCATGAGCAGACCATAGGCATGATAGAGGGATAATTTGGGATTCGTATTAGTGGATTGGGGCAAGTCCTTGAGCAATTCAACCGCATCTTTCGGACTTGGCGTGGACGAGAACAGCCTCCATTCGACAACTATTTCAAGTATTTCTTTTGAATTCCTTTGTTCTTCGGATAGCTGGGCAAGGTAGTATTCCATGCAAAAATCGGCTTCTTTCCCCCCCATTTCAGCAAGGTTCCGAAGTTTTTCCTGAGCAGGCAAATCCGACAATACGACTTTGGTTACAGGAACGGACGGGTCATTGGTGAGCAAAAGTTGCTCCAACGCTTCCTTAAGACTTTCGTTCAAATTCTTGTTCTCGGAAGCAAGTGTGATAAGGTATGAACGTATCCGTAAGTCTGGATTTTCCATGAGTTGAGGACCATGCAAACGAGCGAGCAAGCTTATGGCGTCTGCAAAAGCTTGAGAGAAATCAGCATCGTTCAGGTTCGCTTCCTCGGTTTTTACCTTGAGTAATTCAGTGAGCCTTTTTGACCTTGGTTCGAAAGTGCTTAGGAAGTGTAAGCTTGGGAGCGATCCCAGGTAATCGAAAAGTAAAAGATCGGTTCCGCGGATTACGCTCTTCAAATCTTCCGCCGCTTTTCCCATCATTAATAAATCCAGCGCTACCCGCGGGGCTTCGGGCGCATCCGAATTCTCGTCAAGAAATTGGTTTGCCAACTTCAAGTAGTCGTTCAAGTTTCCATCTTCCACGAAGTCTTCGTAGAAGGGAATACGGTCTGTGGTGGTTTGGGCACTCAGCAATATGGAATACGCTGATGCGCAAAGAAGGATGAAAGACAGAAACGTTTTGTTAGTCATTTGTAGAATCAACTTCTTTCCAACCAAATCGCGTGGGTCAACCAAAAGCTTTGAATCCTCTTTCGAAAACGGTCAGAGTCTTGTCAACCGCATCTCTGTCATGGGCTGTGCTGATAAAGCAAGTCTCGTAGGATGAAGGTGGTAGGTAAACGCCATTTTCGAGGCAAGTATGGAAGAGTTTGTTGAAGCGTTCGTGCGTCGCGTCAACCGCCTCCTCGAATCGGGTGACCGGGTTTTCGGAAAAGAAGAGACAGAACATTGATCCGACCTGAGGAACCTGAAGCGGGATACCATGGACTTGGGCCAGATCGGTCAACCCCTCAGCCAGTTCCTCTCCTATTGTCTGAAGGCGTTCGTAAGGATTGGTTTCCCTGAGCAATTTAATGGACGCTATGCCGGCGGCCATGGCTAGAGGGTTTCCACTCAGCGTGCCCGCTTGGTAAACAGGTCCGAGCGGAGCGAGCAAGTCCATGATTTCACTTTTCCCTCCGAAGGCTCCAACCGGTAGCCCTCCACCAATGATTTTACCCATCGCGGTAAGGTCTGGAGTAACTCCCGTTCGCTGCTGGACTCCACCTAGACCGAGTCGGAAACCAGTCATAACCTCGTCGAAAATAAGTATCGCACCATGTTCGCTACAGAGCGAACGCAATCCCTCGAGGTATCCGGGGACAGGGAGTATGAGTCCGCAATTAGCCGGATAGGGTTCTACGATAACGGCGGCTACCTGATCCTTTGCAGAGGAAAGAGCTTCGGAAACAGCGTTCAAGTCATTGTATGGAAGAACGACAGTCTCCGCGGCAAAGGATGGAGGCACGCCTGCGCTGTCCGGATTGCCAAGCGTGAGAGCCCCGGAACCGGCCTTGACCAAAAGACTGTCCACATGTCCGTGGTAGCAACCAGCAAATTTGATAACCTTGTCTCGCCCTGTAAAGCCACGAGCAAGGCGTATAGCCGACATGGTCGCCTCCGTTCCGCTGTTGCACATGCGTACTTTTTCGACCGAAGGTACGGTCTGGACGATCAATTCCGCCATTTCAACTTCGGTTGGACCGGGTGTACCAAAACTGGTTCCCTTGTTTAGGGCGTCGGCGATGGCTTCTCGTATGACCGGGTGATCATGCCCGTGTATGGCGGGTCCCCAGGTACATACGTAATCGATTAATTCCAGGCCTTCGACCGTTGTCAGACGGCAACCCTTGGCCCGCTTGGTGAAGAAAGGCAAGCCCCCGACCGAGCGGAATGCCCGAACTGGAGAGTTAACCCCACCGGGAATAAGGCTCTTGGCTCTTGCGAATAGTTCTTCTGAATGGTTCATTAAGGTAAATTCAATTAATTGGAATACTTTTGCACAACGGGCATGCGTCTGCCGATACCAAATGCAAGGGGAGTCACCTTCAGTCCTGGAGCGGCCTGTTTGCGCTTGTATTCGTTACGGTCGACCAATCCTACGATTTTTCTAACGGTCTCTTCTTCAAAACCATTTTTCACCAAAGTATCTATGGACAGATTATTTTCGACATAGCCCTCGAGAATGCCGTCAAGAACCTCATAGTCAGGCAATGAATCACTATCCATTTGATCAGGACGAAGTTCCGCGGATGGTGGTTTTTCGATGGAGTTTTGCGGAATTCGTTCCGCGTCCTTGTTCAGGTGTCTCGCTAATTCAAATACCTTGGTCTTGGGTAGATCGGAAATAACTGCCAGTCCCCCGCACATGTCCCCGTACAAGGTGCAATACCCAACGGCCAGCTCGCTTTTATTACCGGTAGTTAGGAGTAGCGCACCCAGTTTGTTGGAAACTGCCATCAGCAAAAGTCCGCGGCTTCTGGCCTGCAGATTTTCCTCGGTTACGTCCGGTTCCATGCCGTCAAAAAGAGGAGCAAGTTCCGCCTCGGCAGAGTCGACAATTTTTTGGATGGCGAGAGTATGAAAGGTGATGCCCAGGTTTTCCGCAAGGATACGGGCGTCATCTTTGCTGTGTTCGCTGGAAATTCGAGAAGGCAGACTGATCCCAATGACGTTCTCTTTCCCCAGGGCTTCCACTGCAAGAGCGGCCGTAACCGCTGAATCTATACCACCGCTCAATCCTATCAATCCTTTCCGGAATCCACTCTTGCGAGCATAGTCACGCAGACCGAGAACCAGAGCCTTGCGGATGGATTCCAGTTCGTCGTCTGGCTCGAAGTCCTGGTGATTTTCGGAGCTGAAATCAAAAATTTGCGTGGATGATGAAAAGGAGGGCGAGCAGTTGGTTACTTTCCCGTTTTCGTGCACGGATAGGGATGCTCCGTCAAAGACCAACTCGTCGTTTCCTCCAATCGCATTAACGTAAATGACCGGGCATCCTACGGAGTGAGCAACCTCCCTGAGCAGCGATAACCTCTTTTTCCTTTTCCCCTCATGCCACGGGCTTGCGGACAAATTGAGCAGAAAGTCAGGTTCAAGCTCTCTGATCTCCTCTAACGGATTGATTTCATGCAACTGACCGTCGAGGTTCCAAAGGTCTTCACATATGGAAACGGCGAATTTCTTGTTTGCGTAAATGAAATGCAAAGGCGCTTTTCCACTCGCGAAGTATCTGTCTTCGTCAAATACGTCGTAAGTGGGTAGCAATCTCTTCCGGAAGACCTGTTTGACTTGACCGTCGAAACATAGAGCTGCGGAGTTGTAGTATGACTGGTTTGCTCCCGTCGATCTGATTTCGGGAAACCCTATCAAGGCAGGGCAGGAGGAGGTCTTGTTGGAAAATTCAGTCAGGACTCGTGAGCAATCCTCTCCGAAGCGCTTCTTGAGAAGTAGGTCGCGTGGCGGATATCCGCAAAGAGCAAGTTCAGGAAAAACAATGACTTCCGCACCCCTTTCGGCAAGTTCAAGATATGCTTTGCGGGCAAGCGCGAGGTTGCCGGACAAGTCACCGACCGTCGTATTGATTTGACCAATCCCGATCTTCATCTAGTTGCCTTGTTTCCGTAAGCACGCATCTTTTACGATTCCACTATGTCAATTGATTCGAAAAAAGCGACCAATAAGCCCTTTTACACACTGGTTCTCGCATCAGGTTCACCGAGGCGGAAGGAACTTCTTTCCCAACTTGAGATTGATTTCGAGATAGTGGCGCCCGAAGTCGATGAGCTTTTAACGCATCCCGGAGGTGCATCCTCACTCGTTTTGGAAAATGCCTGTATCAAGGCGCGCTCGGTCACAAAGGAGCGCCCAGATCAATGGGTACTTGGCGCGGATACTGTAGTTGCTCTGGATGGCGATGTATTGGGCAAACCGGTGGATATGGATCAAGCCCGCTCCATGTTACAAAGGTTATCGGGGAAAACCCATCAAGTGCACACCGGTTTATGCCTGATGATGTCTGAAAGGGGCGTGGAAAGGAAGGACGTGATTACAAGTCTGGTGACTTTTCAAAAGTTGGATGAGTCCCGTATAGCATCCTATCTTGACAAGGTGAATCCCATGGACAAAGCAGGTGGATATGCCATGCAAACCCATCCTGATCTAATTGTCGAGAGCCTGATTGGGTCGAGAACCAACGTTATCGGATTACCTATGGAGACAATTACAGGTTGGTTGAAAGATGCGGGATTCTTATGAGATGGTGTGATCGTTTTTTTGTTGCAACCGGCATGGGTTTTTCTGTGCTAGTTGAATGAGTCTATGAAAAAGTTATTTTTTTTCATTTCCGGTATCTGGATTTCATTTCTTTTCTTCCTGATTTTTCGTGATCAGCTCAATGATTTTTTCGGTGGCGAGGAACTCACAAAAGTAGAGCAGGATTCATCGGATAATGTTCAGGAGACTCAATCACGACAAAAGATTTTTGATTCTTCCAGTCCCAAGATTCCTCTTGCTGCAGACGGGCCTTCCGATTCCTTGGAAGAAATGGTGCCTTTCGAACCTCTACCTGAAATAAGTGATTCTGCGAAAGCCCCTCTGGTTGATCCCGTTGAAAGTCCCCAGGTTGTTTCTTCAACGGAACAAAGCATGAAGGAAACCAAGGAGTCCAATCTTGCCGCGAAGGATAGACCCAACTTGTCTAATCCATTCGGTCTGATGATCACTAAGTTCGAACGTTTGCCTTCACGATTTCGGCTCGTGTCATGGGAGGGTACTAAACTGGTGGAGCTTGAAGATCTCGAGGGTTACAATGAGGTAAGCAAGTCCTATCCCAGGCATTGGTTGGAGGTCGGGGTGCCGTATGTTGAATGGATGCACCCATCAACCAAAGAGTCATTTTTCAAACCTCCAAGGAATGATGATTCGAAAATTCGAATCCAGGCGATTTCATTTGAAGTCAGAAATCAGGTTTTGTCCTACTCGAATATGGCGAAACCCATCGGTTATCTGATTCTGAAGGATTTCAAGATTGGAGGGGCGCCATATGAGATAACCAATGAAATGCAGGCTCCCCTAACCTCTGCATATGCCATACACTGCCAACAGCACGTCGGTGCAAATAAGTTCTTTCATGATCTTTCCGGTAAAAAAAGAGGTCACAGATTCGGAGGTTGGGGTGTCGAATACAATATCCACAGTTTTAATTTTCCTGAACGCAAACTCGTTATCAATCGCAAGGATATGAAAACAAAACAGCGCATGAGAAAAGAGATTTCCGCCCCCTTTACTTCTATTTAAAACTTCGTTTAGCATGGTAAGACCCTCGATTCCTGTTCTTCTTTTTCACATCACCCTATGTATGGTTCATGCCCATGAATCTACGGAATCGATTTCTAGATGGATTTCGGTGGTAGGTGTAGGTGAACTTCAGAAAAAACCAGATCTTGCGATGCTAAGACTGGGAGTCGTGTCCGCGGGTAAATCCACTGCGATGGCAACGGATAGCAACAACAAGGCAATCAGGAGTGTGATATCGGCACTCTCGAAAATGGGTCTGGGTGAAGATGACTTCGAAACCACCCGCTTTCAAATCAGTCCCCAGAGGCAATATCGAAAGGATCAACCCCCTTTGATCTCCGGTTATCAGGTTACCAATGCCTTGGTTGTTCGAATCCAGGATCTTGAAAGAGTGGGAGAGATCATGCAGGCGGCAATAGATGCCGGAGGCAATCATTTTGAATCCATTTCCTATGTTTTAAGTGATACTGAACAACACAGGAAGGAAGCCCGGGTGCTCGCGGTTGAAAATGCCAGGAAAAAGGCCATCTCCATGGCAATGCCATTGGATGCTAAGGTTGGGTCGCCCCTGAGCATTCAGGAGATACGCCGTGGAGAACAACCATTTCATGCAACGATGAGGATGGAGTCTGCCGATGCCTTGCACGCCAGTGTGCCGGTTAAGGGTCCGAGTGAGTTGTCGATCGTTTGCGAGGTGCAGATCAAGTTTTCATTGGATTAATCAGACTTTGATGCAGTTGCCCGATTTCCAT
>JAYOWQ010000033.1:0-17928 GCA_038152055.1 Opitutales bacterium
AGCGGAGGCTGGAGGAATTATCCGCATGGATGAGCAGGTCAGGGTATTTCTCCAATGCGGGTTGAATCACCTCCAGGAAACGGGCCCTTTGCTCACGGGTGAAAGCATGGTTGGAGGGGTCGGGAAAGTGGGTGAGAATGCCCTGAAGTTCAAGCTCGGATGTTTGCATGACCTGGCTCAGGAGGGTGGGGGCTTCCTCCCACCAGGCACCCATCCTGCCCATCCCGGTGTCAACTTTGAGGTGAATCTTTACCGGGGTTCCGGCGTTGCGGGCAAGGTTGGCAAACCGCTCGAGCTCCGAGTGGTTGGACAAACTGGCGATCAAATCGTAATCGATCAGTGCCTGATCCTCCTCTTCCAGTAAGGGGCCGAGTATGAGGATTGGCCAGCCCGATCCCATCTCCCTGATGTCGATCGCTTCCTTGACGTTGGCTACGGCAAACAGATCCACCCCGCTTTGCATCAGACGGGCGGCGGTGGGGTGAATCCCATGCCCGTAGGCATCCGCCTTGACCACGGATACGTACTTCATCTGCTTGGGCAGGGCGGACCGGATACGAGATAGGTTGCGCTCAAGAGCGGCGAGATCGATTTCCGCCCAGCATCTCATGATCTTCATGTCATTGGGGTCGAAAAGGGCAGTTCTACTGAGGACGGATGGTTGGTTCCCATTTCTTAAAGACCGCGGGTTCGGGAGAGTAAGGAACCGGTTGTTCTTTGCTTGCCGATATTGGCTCGATATCCGAGAGGCCGCAAATTCTGGTCAAGTCGTACGGCAAAAGGGACTTTCCCGGCGGGGTGAATTTCGCCCTTCTAGGGTTGGGGATATGCAGAGAGTCAGGAAATCTTTGAAGGGCGTCCTCCTCATCCAGAATAATCTTTTCGCCAACGTTTCCGTTGTCAGTTCCTGGGAGCCTGACGAATCTGCGGCCAACTCGAAACGGGGCCTGCAAGCTAGCGGGCGCTCGATCGGCCATACGAACGGCCAGATCAAGGGCATTGTATTGAAAAAGACGGGTTTTCCCATCCGATTCCCAAAGCAGGGTCTTTACGAATGCGGCAGCTAGGCGCAAGCCCAGTGTGGAACCCGGACCTTCGCAAAAGTAAATCGTTCTTACCTGATTTAGCTTACGGTTAGTTCCATCAAACAATTGATGGACGATGGAAAAGATACCTTCCATGGCCTGCCCGTCGTAGCTTTGCAGATCGATCCATCCATCCGCCGACGGGATTCCCAGATGAACGGGTGAATGGGATGCGTCCACCACCAGGCTCAGGCCAGTGGATTGCTCGTTAACCAGGGAAGACACGCTACTTGTTCGGATCAGTATTGACGACGCAAGTTCGTGGGGGAAATACCAAGTTCCTCTCTGTATTTGGCAACCGTGCGTCTGGCGAGCTTGATGTCCCGATCGGCTA
This sequence comes from Opitutales bacterium, assembly GCA_038152055.1. Taxonomy (GTDB): domain Bacteria; phylum Verrucomicrobiota; class Verrucomicrobiia; order Opitutales; family Seribacteraceae; genus Chordibacter. The sequence goes on from JAYOWQ010000033.1 coordinate 1,420, forward strand.
GAAGATCCACGATCTTGCGGTCACTGAGAGGCTTTTGTGGATCCTCCTGTTCGATAATCGAACCAATGATTTCCTTGACGCTGGTGTTGGATACCGTGTCTCCGTCCTTGCCGGCGTATCCTGGGGTGAAGAAATACTTGAAGGCAAAGAGACCATGGGGTGTACGAAGAAATTTATTGGCAATTGCCCGGGAAACGGTGGTTTCGTGGACCTCGATCTCTTCGGCCACTTCGGCCATCGTCATCGGGTGAAGTTTGGAGGGGCCGTGAATGAAGAAGTCCTCCTGTTTCGCCAGAATCTTGCGGGTGATCCGTTCGATGGTGTTTTGTCTCTGGTCTATTGAGTTGATCAGGAACTTGCCGGCCCGCATCTGGTTGCGGACGTACTCTTTTTCCTTGGGACTGAGAACTCCCTTGGTAATGAGTTCCTTGTAGGTCTTGTTGATGCGTAAACGGGGTACGTAATCATTGTTCAGGTGGATGACCCATTCCCTACCCACTTTCTCCACCTCGGCGTCGGCAGAGATCGCCTGGTTCGAGTCGTCTGAAAAACGGCGGCCGGGAGCAGGATCGAGTTCGGCAATCTTATCGAGCGCCGAATGTATCACGGTTGGTGGCTGGGATAACTTGCGGGCAAGCTCCGGTACGCGCCGGCGAATGAGCAGCGGAAAATGTTCATGGACGATCCGATAGGCAACTGAATCCTTCCACCCTCTTGCATCCATCTGTTTCAATAAGCAATCCTGCAAATCCAGCGAGGCAATGCCAAGCGGATCGAACGATTGAAGAATGAGCAATCCGTCCTGTAAATCCTTGAGCGGCAGTCCTGAGAGCAATCCGATCTCCGACAGGGGAGTGGCGAGAAACCCGTGCTCATCCAGAGCTCCGATCAGATATTGGCAGGCCTCCGACTGTCCGGGAGTGGCGTCCGCCATTTTCAATTGATCAAGCAAATGTTCCTGCAACGAAGTCTCGGCAACCAGGGAGTCAAAGAAGAATTTCCGCTTTTCCTCGGCTTCGGAATTACCAAGTTGGGCTTCACCTTCATATTCGTGTTCATAATGCTCGCGTAAGTCTTCCTGCATCTCACGAAGGACGGAAAATTCATCCTCGAAGTTCAGGTCCATTAAATCCTCGGCAGGTTCGTCCCAGTCGTCCTCCATTTCAGTCGAGGGGTCAGCCGAATCTGTCTCAACCGGTTCATCTCCGAACTCATCCTCCGGTTCGTTTATCTCGTCCGGACTGGGTTCGGAGGCGTCGGCATCGAGACTTTCGTCATTGGTGCCGATTTCCTCGAGAAGCGGATTGGTCTGCAGTTCCTCGAGAATGGCCGATCGCAACTCCATTGCCGGAACCTGCAGAATCTTCAGAGACTGACGGAGTTGCGGAGCAAGAACAAGATTCTGGGTCTGCTTCTGTACCTGCCTTAGTCCCTGAGACTGAATGGCCATGACTCGGAAGGGGTGGATTAATCGGTAATCGGTGGAGTCTCTCCACGATGCCAACGCAGGGCGGCATTATCCCCATCCTTGCCGAAAAGATCATGGGCATAAGCCGCCAGTTTTTCGTTTGTCGGTCCATACCCTTCGCCATAGATGAAACTCTCCAGTTCGGTGAGCATGAGGTCGGCCGTTTGGTACCTGGATTCACGGGGCCTCTGCAAGGCAAGGTGAAGAATCTTGTTCAGCCTTTCATCTACGTCCGGTCGGACTTCGCTGAACTTGGGAATGTCCATTTCCAAAATATTCTGAATGGTCTTTTCCGATTCCATCTCTTCGAAGATATTATATCCGAGCATCAGCTCCGCCATTACGATACCACAGCAAAACAAGTCCGCGCGATGATCGGTAACCTCGCAACGAGCCTGTTCGGGGGATAGGTATTCGTCCTTCCCGGCGATCACCTCACCTTCCTGATTATACATAAGATCAAGGGCCTTGGCGATTCCGAAGTCGGTCAATTTCACGTCACCCTCCTGCCCGATCATGATGTTCTTGGGGTTGACGTCGCGGTGAACGATACCGAGTGGTCTGCCGTCCCTGTCTTTCTTGCGGTGAGCGTAAGCCAGTCCCCGACACACCCGGGAAACGATAAAAACGGCCAAATCCGCAGGAATGTACTGATCGGTCTCGGAATGTCGTTCAAGAAATTCCTCGAGGTTCCACCCGGATACGTACTCCATGGTCATGAAGTACTGCTCGCCGACCTTTCCGAGGTGATAGGTCTGCACGATGTTGGTATGGATCAAGTCACTGACCAGTTTCGCTTCGCCGATAAAATTATTACGGAATTCCTCGATTGCGGAATATTCCTCACGGATCAATTTGATGGCTACGACCTTACGAAAACCACCAATTCCACGCTGCACCGCTTCGTAAACGAGCCCCATACCCCCCTCGGCGATCTTTCTGGTAAGTTCGTAATGAACCTCGTTAAAAATATGCTTCATTGTTTGGCCAATTCTTTTTTAATTTCGCCTTATGGTAAGGTTCGATTTGTTTTCATCAAGAAAACTTTGTCTTGGACGGCCGATTTTCAGTACTATGGCGCAAAATTAGCTGACCTCGGTCGTATTGACGTTTCGCGAGGTGGGTTGTTTATTATAATTCATGATAAAGTTGACTGAACAGGCGGCCAAGCAAGTTGAATCCATGCTTGCGGAATCGGAGGAGGGAAAAGTCCTACGCATCTTCATCGAACCAGGAGGATGCTCAGGTTTCGAGTACGGTATGTCGGTCGATTTCCCCAAGCCCGACGACAGAATCGGAGAGGACCGCGGAGTCAAATACGCCGTAGACGGGTCGAGTCTGGACTACCTGTCTGGTTCGGAAGTGCATTTTGACGACGGCTTGACCGGCAAGGGTTTCGAGATTCGCAACCCTAACGCACAGTCTACCTGCGGGTGCGGAAAGTCCTTCAGTTAAGCCAGACCTGTTTACTCTCCATCTTCTGCGGTTCCTTCGGTTGGGGAACGGAAGGAGAGTGGAAGGGAGAAGGGCCTTTGGTTGCCAGATTCTTGCTTGCAACCGATGGCTTGGAAAGCGGAATGGAATTTTGGTTGGGTTGGCAAATTCGGCGAGACCAGGGTTGGCACACCTATTGGGAGCATCCCGGGGACGTTGGCGTTCCCCCGGTCATGGATCTTGTTTTGCCGGCAGGATTCAAGATGGAGCCATGGATCATGCCCCCACCCGAGCGAGTATGGATGGGAGAGATCGGGGCGAACGGTCATCGTGGGGATACCATTTTTTTAAGCAAGATCACCGCTCCATCCCTCTCCTTGGGTTCCTTGATCGAGATCAAAGGTCGGGCCAGTTGGCTTGCCTGCTCGGACGTTTGTCTGCCGGAACAGGTGGAATTGGAAATTGCCGTGCCCGTAGTGAGCGAATCCGTTGCCGTTCCTTATTGGGAGAAGGTCTTTCAGACGGAACTCAAGCGGCAACCTATCGCCCTGGAAGACAGTGGAGGGTTTTCGGTGATGGAAGCAGGCAAATTCTACAAACTTCTGTTCCCTTCGCGCTTGGCAGGAGCTTCCGGTTCGGTCGATTTCTTCGCGAGGGACAGAATTACCCGTTCGCAAAAAAAACCAGTCTGCAGGCGCAGTGCCAAGTCCAGTGAACTACTGCTTGAGAAATCTCCCTGGGGCCCAAGAAATCCTCAGAGCTTGAGCGGATTGTTGCTGGCTGATGGAAACGAAGGAAGACCCGTTTATAATGAGGTCAATCTTCCGATAATCCGTTGACTTGGTTGATCGGAGGAGCAAAGGGTTGCAGGACTCACCTACACCCTACATTTCTTCAAGAGTCTCGATGCCCAGCAATCCCAAACCGGTGATGAGGGTGGCAAGGACGTTTGAACAAAGCAGGATACGCAATTCCTGAGTTTCCCTTTCGTCCACCATTACCTTGTCCTGATTGTAAAAGGAACTGAACTCGGTGGCCAATTCATAAAGGTAAGTACAGAGAAAATGGGGCTTCAATTCACGGGTTGCCTGATCGAGGGCCATAGGGAACAAGGTGAGTTTTCGGGCCAGTTTACGCTCCGCCTGAGTCTCGGGCGGACGTGCGAAACTCATGCAGTCCGCGGGTGATAGCTCGAGTTTTCGGAAAATACTGTGAATCCGGGCAACCGCATATTGCAGGTAAGGGGCGGTGTTTCCCTGCATGGCAAGCAATTTGTCCCATGCAAACACGTAATCAAGGGTACGGTCCTGAGAAAGATCGGCGTACCGAATGGCTCCCAGCCCGATAACCCGGGCACGGCGTTCAACCTCTGCGTCTCCAAGTTCCGGATTCTTTTGCCTGACCATTTTCGATGCCCGGCGGATTGCTTCTTCAAGTAATTCTATCAGCTTGATTGGTTGCCCATCCCGAGTCTTGATTGCCTTGTTGTCTTCACCAAGGATCGTCCCGAACCAAACGTGAGACAGGGAAGGCAAGGGCCGGTCCTCCGCTTCAAACCATTTTTTGGCGGTGAGAAAGAGTTGCTCGAAGTGATCGCGCTGCCTGCCGTCGGTTACGTAAATCACCTGTTGCGAGCCCCATTCTTCCTGTCTGAAACACAGGGTGGCGAGGTCCGTGGTTGCGTAATTGCTCGCTCCGTCGGATTTGCGAATGATGAAGGGTTGCTTCGCGAAGCGTTTGTGTTCGGGGTGAAAGACCACAAGCGCCCCGTCATCCTCCTGGCAGATGCCGTGTCTACTCAGGGAAGTGTAAACCTCTTCCACCTTGTCGCGGTAAAAACTTTCCCCCAGAGAGTGATCGAATCTCACTCCCAGCATGGAGTAAATATTTTCAAAGGACACCATGCTTATATCCCTGATCTTTTCCCACTTCGCCAAGCTTTCCGGATTTCCTTCCTGTAAGTCGACCAGCTTTGCCCGGGCGCGGGCCAGGCAGGAATCACTTTCCTTGACCATGGAATTTCCCAAGCGGTAAAGATCTTCCAGGCGGGCGATCGGGTCGATTCCCAAATTGTCCAGATCCACGCCTTCTTCCTCAATGGCAAGTAGAAGGATTCCAAATTGAGTGCCCCAATCTCCGAGGTGGTTGTCCCGTATTACCCGGTGTCCGCGGTAAGCGAGCAAGCGGGAAAGACTCTCTCCGATAAGGGTTGAACGAATGTGGCCGACATGCATCTGCTTGGCGGTGTTGGGTGAGGAGAAGTCCAGAGTGATGGTTAGCGGTTCTTCCGTACGGGAGGCCTCTTGTAGAGTATCTACGTTTCCGTAGGTCAGGTTCCAAGATAGGAGAAATTCAGGAGATGCGGTAAAATTGATGAATCCCGGCCCGGCCAGCTCGATTGACCAGTCCGAAGAAGGAGGAATCGCATCCACCAATTTCTGAGCCAGTTCCCGGGGAGAGTGGCCGGTTTTCTTGGCATGGGGCAGAACCCCGTTTGCCTGAAAATCTCCGAATCTTTCGTCGGCCACCCGGGTCTGCGGGGAGAATTCGGGACCGAGGCCTTCGATTTCTCGGGCGTGACGTACGAGAAGAAGATCAATGGCCGAACATAGATTGAAAGATGGTAGCATGGGTCGTTGTCTTCCAAGCATTTAATCCATCGTTCGTCAAGCGCCCTCCCACTCTAGGCTCGACAAACTAAGCATTATATTGTAAAGAATTCACTTTGCACGCAAATTACCCCAACCCTTAACTCTAACCAAGAGTACTACTATGCCAAAAGCCAAGAAAAATGAAGCGCCTTCCTTCGCCTATCTGATTGAAAAGAAGCGCGACGGTGGGGAGTACACCGATGAAGAAGTACGCACGATCGTAGATGCGATCCTTGACGAGGAAATGCCTGAATTCCAGCAGTCCGCGTGGGTCATGACCAATTATTTCAAGGGAATGTCCGCCCAGGAAATCGCCTTTTTGGCCGAGGAAATGATGCTTTCCGGTGAAGTGATCGAAATGATGGACGTTTCCCGTCCCAAGATAGAGAAATACTCTACCGGAGGTGTGGGAGACAAGACCAGTTTGGTTCTTGGTCCATTGGCCGCGATTTCCGGCGTAGCCATGCCGATGATGAATGCGGACGATGAGGAATTCCTAACCAGTAACTCCGAAAAGCTAAAGGCAATTCCCAAGATCAGGACAAATCTGGATTTGGACGAGTTTTCCGAGCAGGTACGCAAGGTCGGATGTGCCTTTATCGATAGAAACGAGGAAATATCTCCTGTGGAAACCTCCCTTTACGAACTCCGACAAAAGATCGGGGCGATTCCATCCATTCCTTTCATTACCGCTGGCACGCTTGCCCGTAAGTTCGCATCCGGCGCCGAAGGGGTGGTCGTTGACGTAAAGTGGGGCAAGGGTTCCTTTATTCGCGACGTCGAGGATGCCAAGCAGTTGGCCCGTTCCATAACCCGTGTGGGTCGCTTGATGAAGCGCAGGTGCGTGGCTCTAGTAACCGACAACAACCAGCCCCTTGGCAATTGCCTGGGAGCTTCCCTTGAATTGAAGGAGGCGATCGAGTTGCTGAGGGGAGAGGGTCCGGAGGATTTGCAGGATCTTGTGCTGAAACTTGGCATGGAAATCGTGCGTCTGGCTGGAGTCGCCGGCTCAACCCTGTCCGCCAAGCAAACCGTGCGCAAGCATCTTGAAGACGGCTCCGCCTTGGAAAAATTGAAGGACATCGTTGCCGCTCAAGGCGGAGATACAAAGGTGATTGACGATCCCGAACTGCTTCCCAAGGCCAAGCACTTCAAGAAACTCCCCGCTCCCAAGCGCGGGTACGTGCACACCATCGATGCGGGACAGCTCGCCAGAGGCGTTCAAATTCTCGCTCATGGGGACAACGATAAATTCGACCCGGCGGTCGGAGTAGCTGAACTTTGCAAGGTGGGTACGCAAATGAAGCAGGGCGAGGCCCTTATGGTCATTCATTACAACGACGAAAAACGTCTAAAGGATGCAATGGACTACTTCAAAGCGGCTTATCGACTCGCTCCAAAGCGCCCGAATCCCATTCCCCTGGTGGTCGAGCGGGTCGCCTGATCTCGAAATCTATCTACTAGGAAAAAAGCCTCCCGGTCGGGAGGCTTTTTTTGTTCTTTCAAAGGGTAGGGAGATCATTTACACGCGACCGAGGTAGGAGCGGTCTTCCGTGCTTATCTTGATGACGTCGTCCTTTTTGATGAAAAGGGGTACCTGTACGGTGATTCCCGAAGAAATTGTGACGGGTTTCTGAACGTTGCCGGCGGTGTCCCCCCGAATGGCATCGGGTGCCTCTATGACAGTCGCTTCCACCGATGCAGGAAGATCCAACCGGACTGCCTTGTCGTCGACCAATAAAATGTCATAGTTGTTACCTTCCACCAAAAAGATCTCGTCCTCCCCAATCATGTCGTCGGAAAGAATGGTGTCCTCATAGGACTCCAGATCCATGAAGTGAAAACCCTCGTTGTCCTTGTAACTGTATTCCAGTTTCTGGGTGGTGGTGTGCAAGAATTCCACGTTGTCCGTGGAACGGAACTTGGTTGTCGTGGTCGCGCCATTGTGCAGGCTTCTAAGTGTGGTCTGAACGAAACCGGCCTGTCTGCCCTGGGTGCGGTGTTGCATTTCCAGTACGATGTGGGGCGTGCCTTGGTAGAGGATTGCCCTTCCTTTACGAATTTCTGTGGGTGATGCCATGATGCTTGGATGAATTTAGGTTGAAATCAAATGGACTTTCGATCGGGTTGCATGATCTGCCTGAAGGTGTTATTACATAATCCGTCCCCTGATTAATGACCACTCAAAATTCCACCCATTCCTTTATCTCTTGGAACGTCAATGGCTTGCGGGCTTGCCGGAAAAAAGCATTCGATCAGTTTGTGGAGCAAGTGTCGCCGGATTTTCTTTGTCTGCAGGAAGTGAAACTCAATCCAGATGTGATTCCGGAGGAGGATTTCGGATATGCCTTCACCCAGTACCATCTGGCCGAGAAGAAGGGTTATTCAGGAACGGCCGTATTTTCGAAGCTTGAACCTTTGTCCGTGAATTTTGACTTGCGTGATGATTCTCACGGAGGCGAAGGACGCGTGATCACCTGTGAATACGATGGCTTCTACCTGGTCAACGCGTACGTACCCAACGCCAAGGGTGATCTTTCCCGTCTGCCTTACAGGTATGATTCCTGGGACCCCGACCTTCGGGAGCACCTCATTGACTTGCGGGCCAGAAAACCAGTGGTTTTTTGTGGAGATTTGAACGTCGCTCATCAGGAGATCGATTTGGCAAACCCCAAGGCAAACTCAAAGAACGCCGGCTTTACCGATGAGGAGAGGGAGGGGATGTCCAACTTGCTGGCCGAGGGCTTTCTGGATACCTTCAGGCACTTGCACCCTGAGGAAACGGGAGCCTATTCATGGTGGTCCTACCGAGCCGGCGCCCGTGCGAGAAACGTTGGATGGAGGATCGATTATTTCATCACTTCCGATAATCTAGCAACCTCGATTCGAGAGGCTACCATCCATCCGGAATGGGAAGGGTCGGATCATTGTCCGGTCGGTCTCGTTCTTACCCAAGGTTGATCCGCCCAACAGATTCTTCCTTCAATGCAAGCTCCTGCACTTCGCAAAGATCTTGTCGGGCGTACCATCGAGCTCGCCAGAAATGGGTGGGGCAAGACACATCCCAACCCCATGGTCGGGGCATTGATCGTGGAAGACGGAGAAGTGGTCGCCGAGGGTTGGCACGAGAGGGCGGGTGGTCTGCATGCCGAAATTGTCGCTCTGAAAAATCTTGGGCGCCAACCGCATGAGGGAGCGGAATTATACGTTTCCCTGGAGCCTTGTTCCAGTACCGGTCGTACCCCTCCGTGCACGGTCGCCATCCTTGAGGCGGGGATAAGAAAGGTGGTGGTTGGGGCGATTGATCCTGATCCCCGTCATTCGGGAAAGGGACTCGAGTGGCTCAGGAAAAAGGGGATCGAGGTACTTGTGGTTCCACCGGAATGGGAAGAACTTTCCAATCGCTTGAACTTTATCTTCAATCATTTCGTGGTTGGCGGCCATCCACTTGTCGCCCTTAAGATGGCAACTTCTGCAAACGGTATGGTTGCGGAGCGGGCGGGCTTTCCGAGTAGGGTGACCGGAGAGGATGCCCGTGCCGACGTCATGCGATGGCGCAGTCTCTTTCCCTCGATCTGCGTGGGTTCGGGAACCGTGATCGCGGATGATCCTTCCTTGACCGCTCGTCTGCCCGATCAGGAATGGTGCCCGGTTCGAATCGTTGTGGACTCCAGTCTGGACAGTTTGTCCGCATCCTTTGCTCCTCGCCGGGTCTATACCGACGAATACTCGGACAGAACCGTGGTACTCACCAACCAAAGAGGGATGAATAATTCCGAAGGTCTGAGCATAGCGGAAAATCTTGGCATACGGGTGATGGAGTTGCCCGGCGGACAGGACGGTCGGGTGCGTCCATCCTCCATTCGACAGGCAGTGGCCGACTTGGGGCTCTGCGCCACCTATTGCGAAGGAGGTCCGGCCCTTGCCCGTTCCATGCTTGATGAGGGTGAGGTTGATTATCTTTTTTCCTACGTTTCGCCGAAGGTGTTTAATTCTTCGGAAGCCCTGCATGGGCCGGACCTGAGCAAACTGTCGCTTCACAAACCCATTGAAGTAGGCCTGGGCGAGGATCTTCTTCGGCACGGATATTTATGAAAACGATCTATCTTGCATCGGGCAATGCCCACAAATTAAAGGAACTTCAATCGGCCTTGGATGCCGCCGATCTAGCAGTTCAAGTGCTTGGACCGGATGAAATTGGCGGTATGCCTGAGGTGGAAGAGACCGGATCGACCTTTGAGGCCAATGCCTTGCTCAAGGCATACGGGTTGCAGTCGAAAGGTCCCGAAGATGGATGGTACCTGGCGGATGACAGTGGCCTGGAAGTTGATGCGCTGGATGGCAGACCGGGAGTGATCTCAGCGAGGTATGCAGGGGAACCATGTGATGATGAGGCCAATAACGACAAGGTCCTGGAGGAAATGCAGGACAAACCGATGGGCTCCCGAGTTTGCCGGTTCCGCTGTGTGCTCGCCTTGGTAGGAAAGGGCCTAGAAAGCACCTTTTCCGGTTCCTGCGAGGGGACCTTGTTGGAGAAACGCAGGGGGGATGGTGGTTTTGGTTATGATCCGCTCTTTTTGCCCGATGAAAGCGCATCCACTTTTGCGGAAATTTCCATGGCGGAAAAAGCGAAGATCAGCCACCGGGCAAGGGCGCTGAATCGATTAATCGAATGGCTCAAACAATCAGTCAGCGCTTAATCTTTTGTGAACCAGGTGGAAGAGGGTGTCAGGCTTTAGTGCAGCGAGGCAATGATGTCGTTGAAGGTAGGGCTTGGACGCATTGCAGACACTGCCTTTTCCTCGTCCAAGAGGTAATATCCTCCCAGATCAACCGGTTTTCCTTGAGCGCAGTTTAATTCATTTACAATCTTATCTTCTTCTACCCGTAATTTGTTGGCAATGGGAGAGAAGAGAGTTTGCAAATCAGCGTCGGAAGATTGAGCCGCGAGGGCTTCCGCCCAGTACAAAGTGAGGTAAAAGTGACTGCCTCGGTTGTCCAGTTCATGAACCTTTCGGGAAGGGGATTTGTTCTCATCCAAAAAGATTCCAATGGCAGAATTGAGGCAATCGGCAAGCACCTGAGCCTTGGTGTTGGATGTCTTGTTGGCTAGATCCTCAAGGGATACGGCGATGGCTAGGAATTCACCGAGTGAATCCCAGCGCAAATGGGCTTCTTCCGTAAATTGTTGAACATGCTTGGGAGCGGAGCCACCGGCTCCGGTTTCGAACAATCCGCCTCCGGCAAGCAGAGGTACGATCGAGAGCATCTTGGCGCTGGTGCCCAGTTCAAGAATGGGAAAGAGATCAGTGAGGTAGTCGCGCAATACGTTGCCGGTTGCGGAAATGGTGTCCAGTCCGTCCTTGCAACGTTGACAGGTCACCCGTGTCGCCTCGACGGGGGACAGAATCTGAATATCCAGTCCATCGGTATCCAGGGTGGTCAACTTGGCTTCCAGGTAGCGGATTAAATTGGCATCATGAGGACGGTTTTTATCGAGCCAGAAAATCACGGGAGTGTTACTCAGTCGTGCCCGGTTGACCGATAGTTTCACCCAGTCTATGATGGACACTTTTTTGGTCTGGCACATTCTCCAGATATCGCCTGCTTCCACTGAATGTTCGATCAGTACGCTGCCGGTAGGGCCAAGCACCCGCACGGTTCCATCGTAAGGGATCTCAAAGGTTTTATCATGGGAGCCGTATTCTTCGGCCTTCTTGGCCATCAGTCCGACATTGGCAACGTTTCCCATAGTGGTGACGTCGAAAGCTCCGTTTTCCTTGCAGAAATCAATGGTCGCCTGATAGACACCGGCATAGTTGCGGTCGGGGATGACCGCCTTGGTGTCCCTGGGTTGACCGTCCGGTCCCCACATTTGTCCACTGGTACGAATCATCGCCGGCATGGACGCGTCGATAATGACGTCGCTGGGGACGTGCAGATTGGTAATCCCCTTGTCGGAATTGACCATGGCAAGCGGTGGGCGGTTCGCCATAATCTCCGCCAACTTGGTTTCAACTTCGGAGCGAGTGTCCGTGTCGAGCTTGTCAAGAGCGGCGTAAAAGGAGCTCAGGCCGTTGTTTGGGTTGAAGCCGGCTGCGCTCAGAGCATCGCCATGGGTGTCGAGGAGTTCCCCAAGATACGCATTTACGCAGTGACCAAAAATGATGGGGTCCGAAACCTTCATCATGGTGGCTTTCATGTGCAGGGAAAAAAGAAGGTCTTCAGCAACCGCGGCATCGAGTTGTTCGGAAAGAAATGCGCTTAGGGCTTTTTTGCTCATGACCGAGGCGTCGATAATTTCGCCTTCTTCCAGTTCGAGGCCTTCCTTGAGTAAGCTTGTCTCACCGTTTATCCCGTTCAGTACAATACTGATCTTGGTCGCTTGAGAAAAAAGAACGGATTTTTCAGTTCCGTAAAAATCTCCATCTTTCATGTGCGAGACGTGGGACTTTGAATCTCTGGACCATGCTCCCATGGAGTGCGGATTTTTACGGGCGTATTCCTTGACCGGTTTGGCCACCCGGCGGTCGGAATTTCCTTCGCGAAGGACTGGATTTACCGCGGATCCAAGCACCTTTGCATAGGTGGCCCGAATTTCTTTTTCCTCATCAGTCTGTGGATCGGTTGGAAAGTCAGGAATGGAGAACCCCTTTCCCTGAAGTTCCTTGATCGCATCGACAAGTTGGGGAATGGATGCACTGATGTTTGGGAGTTTGACGATATTTGCATCTGCCTGCTTGGCGAGATCGCCCAGTTCGGACAGGGCATCGGTTACCTGCTGATCGGGACTTAGGGAGTCGGGGAAATGAGCGAGAATTCGACCGGCCAGGGAGATGTCCTTTAACTCGTATTGGATTCCAGCCGTGGACGTAAAGGCACTTAAAATAGGAAGCAGGGATCGGGTTGCGAGGGCGGGCGCCTCATCGGTAAGGGTATAAGCAATGGTAGTCATCGTTTTCGAAATAAATTAGCCAGAAGATTCAACATAACCATGCACCCCGAGGGTGCAACGATCAACTCATCCGAGAAGAGCGAGAAAGGGCTTCTCGTTCTAGTTAAGACCGGATACAAAGAGCCGGCGGAAGGAATACAGTTCTTTGTCGTACTTTACCTCAGGAACGATCCAGAGGTTACGGAAGGATACCCCCGTCCCCTTGTGATCCTGGATCATTAGAGGTTTCTTGCCGTGTGCTTTGTAGGGGCCGCCAACTTCACCGTATATCCAGACGTCATTGTGAATCAGATGACCATTGTGGTGCACGGTTAATCGCATTGGGTCAGCAAGTGATCCATCCTTCTGGAAAACCGGTGCTTTGTACAACACGTCATAGGACTGCCACTGACCCGGGGCCCTACTGGCATTGATCAGCGGTGGGTGCTGCCCGTAGACTGCTCCGCAGGACCCATCTGCAAAGGTGTCGTTCCGAAAGCCGTTCAGTACCTGAAGTTCATAGGCAGACATCAGGAAAATCCCCGAGTTTCCATAAAGTTGGGCTTTGCCCTCATATTCCTCCTCTTTTGCCGGATCAAAGCGGAATTCCAGGTGAATCCGGGCATCGCCGAATTCCCTCTTGGTGGGGTTGTGCCCCTTGCCTCGTGGCATCACTCCATCCTTGTCGAATTCCCAGTTTGGATTGGTCCACTGATCCTTATCAAGAACTATTGCATTGGCAGGCATTTCAACCTGGCACTGGGCCTCCGAGAGGGGGGCGACCACAATGGGGAGAGGACGCGCCTTGTCGTTGCGGGACCAACTCGATCCGACCAACGACCAACCAACGTTCCGTCCGGGCATTGGTTCCTTGTCCGGTCGTAGGTGATTGACGGTGTAATAAATGGTGTCAAAATCGAGAGACTCGGCCTCGGTGTTCAACTGATTGGGGAACTTTATGGCGTATACCCGGTTTGTCTCCAGCGGAACGTCGAAGTTCACGGTCTTGCGGTCCTCGGAAAGTTGGTAGTTGGTGACCTCCGGTATCTTCTCATCCACCGGTGGAGAACCGTAGGTGCTGTAGTAGTGGTAAGTCCAGGACTTGACCACCGGGGTGATCTTCTTACCTAGTCGCTGGGTGAATTCCACTGAGAAACCGGATTTGTTCAAGCTGGCGGAACGAATGGCATAGGGAATGGTCTTTCCATCCCACTCGGCATACTGGATGGCGGTGCGCTTGCCTCCCACACTGAACCAACCACGACCAACCTGGGCGGACCAGAGTCTGCCCTGCGGGTCGAAGGACATCTTTACCGGCCCGCTTTCAAGTCCGCGTAAAAAATCCACGCACCATCCCTGATATTCCCCGTTTACCTTCTCCACTCCGCAGCGGAAGTAATTTGATTGTCGCTGATCCCCCAGGAACATCTGGCCGGCAAAGGGGCCGAACTTGCCACCGGTGGTATCCCATACCGGACTGCCCGGGGAATTGGCGATTACTTCGCGTACCAGCCAGACCGCAGGTGGGGTGCGGATCTTTTCAAAATCAGATGCGGTCTGGGAAATTACCTTCTCCTTGGTGTAGTCTGCCCGTGCGGGGAGGGAGGCGGGGTGACCGTAAAAATTTCCTTCCCTAACATGGTAGAGAGTACAGTCCGCCACCCAGTCACCCTGGTTGTCGGTAATGAAGATTTCATCTTCCGGGCTGATTCCAATTCCACAGGGGGAACGAAACCCGGAAGCAAGGGGTTGGAAGTGTCCCTTTCGGTCCGAACGGTAGACCCATCCACGCCAGGGCGCATTGTAGGACATATTTCCACCGCCTTTGCCAAAGGGCTTGCCATCGGGTACGGTGAATTCTCCCCGAGCTCCGAGGTTGAGGGAAGCGTATTTGCGACCCAACGAGTCCATTACGGGTCCGAAGTGATATTCATGATACTCCCCGGATATTCCAAACTGATCGGTTACGGTTTCATATCGGTCACACACCCCATCTTTATTCGAGTCAATCAGGCGGGTGAGTTCCGGTTTCTGTCCGATGTAATATGCATCCTCCCTTGCGTCGTAAAGGATGCCATTTGGTTCCATCAAATCTTCGGCAAATTTTGACCACATCCCATCCCTGCGTTCCCACACTTCCCCCTCCCATGTGGCGATGGCCAGGGTGCCGTCCGGTTTGTGGCAAAGTCCGAGCACGCTTACGGCGCCTCGGGGGAGGGGAACGGTCTCCACCTTGTACCCCGCAGGAATTTGAGCAAAGGCGAGGGTGGATAAAAGAAGGGGAAGGACTTGAAAAATCGTTTTCATGGGAACGGGAAAATGGTCTATTGCAGAGTCACGGAGAAAGAATCGGAACCTTGGGGAGAAACGGTAAAGTTTTGACTGATCCCATCGACGAGGGATGAAATAAGGACGGATTCTCCCCGTGTTTCGTAATAAAGCAGATTAAATTCATTTCCTTTCAGCACGATGCTGGTGGCGCCGGGGATTTCTTCCCCCTTGGCAATGGATTCCTTCTGACTCCGGCTGTCAAGGGACGGGGTCTGGTTCACCAGAGCCGATTTCCATGCCTTGACGATCTGCCCACTGGCGCTGTCATAGGCCACCATCACCCGATTGGGTAGAAGAACCAAAAGCGTGCGAGGAGGAAGTCCTTCAATCCATTTTCTGATCACTTTTGCCTGAGGGCCAGGCCGGATGATTTTTGGAACGTTTCCTTCGAGGCTTCTTCCGGTTAGTACCCAATTGTCTCCGCCGATTTTTTGCAACCTTGCATTAAATCTCATCGTGAAGCTGGTGGGTTCCTCCTGCAGAATTTCCAGATCGTGCACTCCGGCAACCAGATCAAAATCCTTGTTAAACGAAGGCTCGCTTTGCTCACCGTCATCAGAGTGGTGCATTTCCTCCCCGTTTACCCAGATAGAGACTCGCCCACCTTGTCCACCAACATTAAAGCGGTATTTACCTGGTTGTTTGATAAAAAGTTTGGACTGCCCGCGCATGACTCCATCAAACATCCGCTTGGTGTAGAGAAAATTTTCCGGCAGGATTTCCTGCGAGTCCGACTCCATCGAATCGAAAAGTTCAGGATTTAAGCGCTTGCCCTTGAAGTAATCGCGGGGATAAAGGGATCGCAATGTCTGACGGTTGCCTTCTTGCTTATCCAAAATAAAGTCAGTCACTGCCTGACGATCCTCTTCAGAGTAGACGTATTCGTAGGCGATCATTTCCGTGCCGGTTATTCCCTTGGTGATGGATCGCATGATTGCCTCGGAACTGTCTCCATGCTTCCAGTAGGCATCGACCAGACTGGGCCCGATTCCCCCATCGAGGTTCGGGCCATGACAGGTCACACAGATTTGCGAATAAATTTCCTGTCCGCGTTCGAGGCGGGCAAAGCCAGAAAAAGGAATGAGCAAAAGAGTGAGTTTCGTTACGGAAATTAGTCGGGTCATAATGTGATGTATTCCTGGGAAGGAATGTTGGGGCTTTAGCTTAGTTCAAAGTGGGCGCGCATTACCACTCCAATTCCATGCTTAATTTGCCAACAGGATTGGAGATAAGATGGATCTTTTTGATTTGGTTATTGATCAATGTTTTTGTTGTTTTCCGAGGGGGCTGAAGTCAGGATGTTTTGACGAATGAAACCTAAAGCAATCATTTTCTTTACATGGCTTGCCCTGGGCAGCCTTTGGGCGGATCAAAGACCGAATGTTATTTACCTGAATGCGGATGACCTTGGAGTAATGGACGTAGGCTTCATGGGAAGTGAAATCTACAATACTCCGAATTTGGACCATCTTGCCAAGCAGGGAATGATTTTCACCGATGCCTACGCCCCGGCGGCAAATTGCGCTCCCAGTCGGGCGGCATGCTTCAGCGGGCAATGGGCATCCCGTACGGGGGTCTACACGGTAGGAACATCAGAGCGGGGGTATGCGGAAGACCGCATGCTCGTTCCCACGCGCAATCGCTTGCACTTGCAGGATGAAGTGGTGACCATGGCTGAGGAATTTAAAAAA
>JAYOWQ010000034.1:0-11373 GCA_038152055.1 Opitutales bacterium
CGATGATACAAAAATTGCGAATCCTTTGCGTTTCCACCATTAAAAAGTTGACCACTTAGTACTTCTCCCGACAAAAGTCAGAAGTGAACACTTAAGTGTGATCATCCTTATCTCATAAAACTAAACAATGGACAAGAATCGACTTCATGGAGTGCACACAGCTTTGGTTACGCCAATGGTGGATGGTGCCGTATCGTTTGCAGACCTCGAAGGTCTGATTGAAAGACAGTTGGATGCCAAGGTTTCCGGAATCGTACCTTGCGGAACGACGGGTGAGTCCCCTACCCTCACGGAATCCGAGCATTTACAAGTTATCCGTACCTGTATTGAGAAAGTCGGTGGAAAAACGCTCGTAATCGCTGGAACGGGCGCGAATTCAACCGCGGAAGCGCTTTCCCTTACGAAAGCCGCGGACCAAGCCGGAGCGGATTGTTTTCTTTTAGTGGCTCCGTACTATAACAAGCCAAGTCAGGATGGATTGTTCTCTCACTTCAGCGCCTTGGCTGAAACGACTGAAAAACCAATCGTCTTGTATTCCATTCCTTCTAGATGCGGGATCGAGATTTCAACTGAGGTCATCTTGCGACTTCGTGATCGTTATCCTCATGTTTGCGCCCTCAAGGAAGCGGGTGGCCGTTCGGCAAAAGTTTCTGAAACTCGAACCAGGTTGGATGAGGATTTTGTGGTATTGTGCGGGGATGACGGTCTTACCCTCCCTTTCATGGCTTGTGGAGCCAAGGGTGTCGTAAGCGTTGCCTCAAACCTGGTTCCTGAAATTGTCAACGAAATGGTTCAGCATGCACTTGCTAACGATTTCGAGTCGGCCAGAAAGATTCATCTGGCGAATTACGCTCTTTTCACCGACTTGTTCTGCGAACCCAATCCCGTGCCTGTCAAGTTTCTCATGTGCAGGAAGGACATAATCGGTTCGGATGAAGTTCGTCTTCCGTTGACCCCTCCCTCTCCCGAAAATCGCCTTTTGTTGGAAAAAATAGCCTCGAGACTGAACCTTCATGAGAGGGTTTGCACATGAGCTTGAAGATTTTACTCAATGGATCCGGCGGGAGAATGGGCAAGGCCATTTCATCGATTGCAAATGAGCATGACTGTTTGATTTCATCTTCGGTTGACCTCGGGGACGACCCTGCATTTGGAATGGATGACTGTGACGTTGTAATCGATTTCTCTCTGCATCAAGCCACCTTGCCCCTTGCCCGACTGGCTGCGGATGCCGGCAAGCCTATGGTGATTGGCACGACCGGACATGAACCTGATGAAAAAAATGCCATTCTTGAAATTTCCGGGCAAATACCAATGGTTTGGGCAGGGAACTTTTCAACCGGGGTCAACTTGCTCTTTTATCTTACTGAACAAGCCTCCCGTGTGCTTGACGCAGAATCGAATTTTGACCCAGAGGTCATAGAGATGCACCATCGGTTGAAAAAGGACGCCCCCAGCGGTACCGCCGATCGACTGCTTGAAATTCTCAGGAAATCCAGAGGTTTGTCAAACGCGGAGGTTGCTCATGGTCGTTCGGGTCTGATCGGTGAACGCCCTGTTCGTGAAATTGGATCGCACGCCCTTCGTGGAGGTGACGTCGTAGGTGATCACACGGTAATGTTTGCAGGTAATGGCGAGAGAATCGAGCTCACCCATCGGGCCACGGACAGAAGTATCTTCGCCGCCGGGGCCTTGCGTGCAGCCAAGTGGGTCTCAGTACGAGAAAACGGGCTCTATTCCATGCAGGACGTTCTTGGGCTTACTTCTTAATTCAAGCAATGATAGCATCCATTGAAGGAAAGCTGACCGAGTGTCAGTTGAACATGGTGGTTCTCCAAGCCGGTGGAATCGGTTATGAAGTTTACGTGCCTTTGACTACTTCGGAAAAATTGCCTGCATTGGGTGAAGTTCTCAGGCTTCACATACAGGCAACCTATCGTGAAGACTCGCAGACTCTATATGGTTTCATCGATCGTGAGTCCCGTGATTTTTTTCGTATGATTGTCGACAAGGTTTCCGGAATCGGTCCCAAGATCGCACTGAACCTGCTTGGCTCTCTGTCCCTGCCAATTTTGAAAAACTCAATAGCGCAAGGAGACGTCGCAATGTTGTCGAAGGCCCAGGGCTTGGGAAAAAAAACCGCCGAACGTATAGTCGTCGAGTTGAAGGACAAGGTCTTGCCAAAGGGAGCTAAGGTCGCTCGATCCGAGTCTTCCAACGCTGTAGACCCTTTTGATGCCTCAATGCCTTCGGATTCAGTTTCATATGAATTGAGTGTTTACGCAGATGCAGTTTCCGCATTACTCACGCTTGGGTATAAAGCCACTGACGCAGATCAAGCCGTTAGGCGTGCAGCCGAAGAATTGGGAGGAAAATCATCGACCGAGGATTTGATCCGAAAAGCTCTCGGGCGATAGAACTCTAGCCGGAAACTTGTCCGCTGATGTATTCTTGTACGTAGTTGCCAGCCTTCTCGATGGAGCTCGGGAGATCATTCGAGGTCGCCCAGTGGCATGCAATTGACGCAGCCAGCCTGCAACCCGTTCCGCGAACGGAAGTGCCTCCTTCCACTCTGGGCCAGCGATAGGAAATGGGGTGATGTTGCGTTTGGAAGAGAAGGTCGTTTGATTCTTCTCCGCAGGCATGCCCCCCCTTGATCAAAACAGAACGGGCGCCCAACTCAAGGCATGCATTTCCCAGTTTGTGCACATTTTCCTTGGAGCTTTTACAATCAACTAGGAATTTGGCTTCCTCAAGGTTAGGTGTAATCAAATCAGCGAGTGGAAGCAATCGGGTTCTCAATGTATCCCATCCTTGATTAGAAATCAATGAATGCCCGGAACTCGTCTTTCTTACTGGATCGACTATGACTATCGGGCAAGAAGACCTGATTACGAAATCCACGGCCAGATCTATTGATTCCTCGTTCGGTAGCATGCCGATCTTTATTGCATGCAAATCATGGTCGAGAAGACTTTCCAATTGGCTTCTCAGCCCCGGGCCCGGGATTTCGGTTATGCGAATACGACCTGGATTAAATTGGGCAGTTATTGCACTGATGGTACACTTTGGAATACATCCATGGCCTAGAATGACCGACTCATCCACGGATATTCCAGCACCTCCGGAACTGTCGCTTCCTCCAATTGCGGCGATTAGAAGATTCTTCAAATTATCCACTAGATACAAGGTCGGGAAATTTTCGACCCCATCCATCCATTCCATTCGTCAGGTTGTACAACTTTTGGAAACCTATGGATTGGAGGGCTTCGCATGCCATTCGACTTCTTATGCCAGCTTTGCAGTAAACGACCAAATCTTTAGACGAGTCGATGAGCTCCGGAGCGGAAATAGGAAGGGCATCTAAAAGCAATCCCAGGGGTTGATGTATGGAAAGTTCTATTCTAGCCTGCCGCCTTTCCCAATCTTCCCTAACGTCAAGCAATTGAAGATTAGGTTTGGTTTTTTCGGTCAGCATCTGGAGCAACTCCTCTTCGGAAATCTCTAAAATGGTATCTGTTTGAGCTCTTGGGGCGCTTATGCCCGAACAAAGGCAGGCAGTCTCTGAAAGTTCTCGAATGTCAAGGTTTTCAGGGTTGAGCTTTAGATTCAGGATGCGTGACTTGTGATTCAGGGCATCATAAAGCATGACCTTGCCAGAGAGTGGTTCGCCTATTCCGGCAAGAACTTTGATGACTTCCATAGCTTGCCAGGAGCCTATGATTCCAGGCAGTACACCCAAGACACCTGCTTCCGCGCAGGTGGGGGCGCTGTGGGGGTCTGGTGGGTCGGGAAAGAGACATCGGTAAGTCGGTCCTCCGTTCAGGTTGAATGTGCTTACCATGCCTTCAAATTGATTGATGGATCCGTGAATCAAAGGTTTTTCAAGAAGCACACAAGCGTCATTTATCAAATAGCGACTGGCAAAATTGTCGGTTCCGTCCAAGACCAAATCATATTTTTCGATCAAGCGAAGGGCATTTTCAATGGTCAACCTTTGGGCGTGTGGGACAACCTTGATAAGTGGGTTTGATTTCGACAGTTTTTCTGCAGCTATTATGGCTTTGGGCTTACCGATATCGTCATGGCTGAATAAGATTTGTCTTTGCAGGTTAGAGATTTCCACAAAGTCATCATCTACAATTCCTATGGTGCCCACTCCTGCAGCGACCAAGTATTGAAGAGCCGGGCAACCCAAGCCACCTGCTCCAATGACTGCAACCGCCCCGGAATTGAGTTTTTTTTGAGCTGCGGAACCAAACCCCTTGAGGGTAAGGTGCCTTTGGTATTGCACCCTTTCCGCTGCCGTAAATTCATTCATTCAGAACTTCCCGCAAACACTTGATGCCGCTTCCCGGTTGATAAAGATTTTGCCGGATCCGGGGAAACGCGTAATCTCGTTACATCATACGAAGCGTCCCAATCCTTCCATACGGAATCGTATCCTTTCTTTTCAAGCATCTTGGTGATTTCTTCGGGTGAGCGCTCGTCTGAAATCACGAATTGTTCAAGAGATTCATTATCTTGCCCATACCCGCCGGGGTTGGTTTTTGAACCAGCGCTCATGGTGGTTATACCAAGGGGAAGAAGGTTTTCTCGCAGTTGAGCGCTTTCCCGAGTTGACAGAGTGATTTCGAGTTCGTGTTTGAAGATACGAAAGGCGCAAATTAACTGCGCCAGGTCTCGATCTTTCAAGTCGACGGCCACAATATTCTTGCCTTCATAGGGCCTCATTCTGGGGAATGACATGGAGAAACTCGTTTTCCAATAATGCTTTTCCATATAATCCAAATGTATGCCAGCATACAGAGCGTCCACTCTCCAATCCGCAGTAAGTCCGAAAAGGCAACCCAGTCCGATCTTGTTGATATTTGCCTGCCCCAGGCGATCGGGAGTATCGAGCCTCCATTCAAAGTTCGTCTTTTTACCTTTTAGGTGATGTTGGGCATAGCTATGGTGGTTGTAAGTCTCCTGGTATACCATGACTGCATGCAGGCCGCGCTTGATCAGCAAGGCATACTCTTCAACAGAAAGAGGTTGCACCTCAATGGAAAGATTTGAAAAGTGTGGACGCAACAAGTCCAAAGCATTGCAAAGATATTGAACTCCAACTTGCTTGCTCGACTCTCCGGTAACCAATAAAATGTGATCGAATCCATGTTTCTTGAGAATTCCGGCTTCTCGCAATATTTCTCCGTCACTTAGAGTTTTTCTTGGAATCTTATTGTGTAGACTGAAGCCGCAGTAATCACACACGTTGTTACATTCGTTCGAAAGATAGAGAGGGGCGAAAAGACGAATCGTATTTCCGAATCTTTGTCGCGTCAAAGAATGGGCGAGGCTTGCCATTTCCTCGAGATATTTTTCCCCGGCCAGAGGGGATAGAAGGACCTTCAAGTCATCGAGTCCCCCCTTGCCCTTTCCATTGATGGCTGACTCGATTCTACTGGCGGTTATGCCTTGGATTGAATGCGCATGATCGTCCCAAGCATGCGCTTTCATGAAATCTGCAAAGGATTCGTTCATGAAGCCAAAAGGGCTATTCAAGAAAACTCGTAAGAGGAGAAGTCGGACATGCTTGTGGAGACTGTTCGCCCAAACCTGAAAGATACGCCAATCTGCCCGCAAGAACAGCATTTTTAAAAGCAACGCCCATTCTGGGCGGGTCCTGAGCAATTGCCAACGCCGTGTTAACCAAGACAGCGGATGCACCCATTTCCAAGGCCTCGCACGCATGGGATGGAGCCCCAATTCCAGCGTCCACTACAACGGGTAATTTGGATTGCTCGATTATTATGCGAAGGAACTCGCGGCTTTCGAGTCCTCGATTACTACCGATAGGTGAACCAAGGGGCATTACCGCAGCTGCTCCTGCGTCTTCAAGACGCTTGCATAGAACAGGATCGGCATGACAGTAAGGAAGTACGACGAAGTCATCGTTTGCAAGTTTTTCGGTCGCATGCAAAGTCTCAACTGGGTCTGGCATGAGGTACTTTGGGTCAGGATGGATTTCGAGTTTAAGCCAATTCGTTTCGAGAGCTTCCCGTGCCATTTGTGCCACGAAAATAGCCTCTTTAGCGTCTCGTACGCCCGACGTATTCGGCAGGATCTTCACGTTGTGATCCTTCAGATAATCCAGGATGGAGTCTGAAGGGCCATTTAAGTTTGCTCTCTTCATGGCAACGGTGACGAGTTCAGCTTCCGATGATCGGACAGTGTCACGCAAAATCTTTCCTGAGGAAAATTTACCCGTGCCGATAAACAGGCGTGAACGAAGCGCGGTTTCAGCGATCTTTAGTTTGTCGGAGTTTAAATCCATTAATATCAAATGGTTTGCGAAGTAAGAGAATGTTGGCTTCTTTCCAGCATCAGTCCGACCTGATGGGAGATTGTCTCTCCTTCAAAAAGAGACTGGCACATGGCCAAGCCCCGGGCGCCGACAAGTTCGAGCAAGGGGAAATCATTCAGACCCAAACCACCAATCAAATAAACGGGCATTGGGCTCAACAGACTTATGATATCCTTGAAAGCATCGATTGAGAGCGTGGGATAAAGCCGTTTTTTCGTAATCGATTTCCGGAAAGGACCGAGCCCGACATAATCAGGTTTCTCATGTAGAGCCTCTTCAGCTTCACTAATTGAGTGAACGGTTTTGCCGATTATTTTTCCAGGACTCAATACGCTTCTTGCCTTTTGAATCCCTTCATCCCCGGATCCCAGGTGCACTCCATCTGCGTCAAGATCCCTCGCAAGAGAAATAAAGTCGTTGATGATTAGGATACTGTGGTTTTTTCGAGCAATCCCAACGGCGTCGCCTGCATCCTTGAGAATCTTGTTCATAGGCAGAGTCTTGCTCCGGAGTTGAATGAATTTCGCCCCGCCCGCGCAAAACTGTTCGACTTGATGGGAATGAGTGCATGCAGGATCGTCACGGGTAAGGCAAAGAAGAGAACTTTTCATATGTTCTTCCTTTATTCCTTGGCCAATAGACGCTTGATCAAGCCTTTTTCCTTTTCCTTCTTGGCCCAAACACTACGTTCTATAAATTTGTATTTCTCAAAGGCAGATACAGGGTCTTTCTTGCCCCAGATCGAGCCAAGGAGTGTCACCCCGTCAAACCCAAGATTGAAAAGTTCGGGAATCTTGCGCCTGCGAACTCCACCTAGAGCATAGACGAGAGGGGTTTTGTTCTTGGATTTCTTCAAGTTGTAAAGCAGTCCCCCCAATTCCGGCATGGATACTTTAGGTAGATAACCTTTCTTGGATATCGATTCGTATACGGGACCAAAAAAACAATAATCCAAGGGCTCCCGTAAATTTTTCAACTCATCCAAAGTGTGAAGGGATCGGCTTGTGGTACCTTTTACGTTAAGGAGTTTTTCCTTTGAGTAATGATGGTATCCACAAAGAGAAAATTCCTTGAGCAATTCTGGGAATCTATGAAGAACTATCCTCCGATGATAATTTTCGGGTAAGGAAGAAACGATTCTCGCAACCTCACGTGGCTTGGCATCTGGTTTTCGCAAGTGCAACCTTTCCAAGCCCGCTTCGAAAAGTTCCGATATAATTTGAGATTCTCCAGGACGTATGGAGGCCCCTGAAATAAGTATGGCTAATGGATGACTCATCCGCCTTGTGTAGCCTCAATAAGAAGAATGCGATCGTTCTCGAAAAGTTCCCTGTCAACCATTTCCTTCTTAGGAACAATCGATTCATTGAGGGCAAACGCCCATCCTTTGTTGTCCAATATGCCCAAGGATTTACTCAAGTCCTCAAGGTTGGAACCTTGAGCGATCTCAGTGATTTCATCATTGACGAAAACTTTCATCTCTTGGAAGAAGGACTCGTGTAAATTTCAGCGCCTGATGCGACGAATTCCTTTGCCTTAGCGGCCATCCCAGCCTCAATCGCATGCGAGTCTTCCGAGTAGCCATGCTCATCTGCATATTTCCTGACGTCCTCTGTGATTTTCATCGAACAGAAATGGGGGCCGCACATGGAACAGAAATGCGCGGACTTGGCGTTTTCCTGTGGGAGAGTCTGATCATGGAATTCACGAGCCTTTTCCGGGTCGAGTGATAGATTGAACTGATCCTCCCAACGAAACTCGAACCTTGCTTTCGACAGAGCGTTGTCTCGGTACTGGGCTCCAGGATGCCCCTTTGCCAAGTCCGCAGCGTGAGCCGCTAATTTATATGTAATCACTCCTTCCCGCACGTCTTGACGGTCGGGGAGACCAAGATGTTCCTTCGGTGTAACGTAGCAAAGCATGGCGCATCCAAACCACCCGATCATGGCTGCCCCGATTCCGCTGGTTATGTGATCGTAACCAGGAGCTACGTCCGTGGTCAGGGGACCGAGAGTGTAGAAAGGGGCTTCGTGGCACCATTCAAGTTGCTTGTCCATGTTTTCCTTGATCATGTGCATGGGCACGTGTCCGGGGCCCTCGTTCATGACTTGTACGCCATGATTCCATGCGCGAGTGGTAAGTTCACCCTGAGTTTTCAATTCTGCAAACTGGGCCTCGTCGTTCGCATCTGCAATCGATCCGGGTCGCAAGCCGTCACCGATGGAAAAGGAAACGTCGTAAGCGGCCATAATCTCGCAAATATCATCCCATTTTTCATAGAGGAAATTTTCCTGATGATGAGCAAGGCACCACTTTGCCATGATGGAACCCCCTCGACTTACGATGCCGGTCATGCGGTTTCGGGTCAAAGGGACGTAACGCAAGAGGACGCCTGCATGGATCGTGAAGTAATCGACCCCTTGCTCAGCCTGTTCGACAAGGGTGTCCCGAAAAATCTCCCAAGTAAGTTCTTCCGGTTTGCCTCCTACTTTTTCCAAAGCTTGATAAATGGGCACAGTGCCTACGGGAACCGGGCAGTTTCGAAGTATCCACTCTCTAGTCCGATGAATGTTCTTTCCAGTTGAAAGGTCCATTAGGGTGTCGGTTCCCCACTTGGTCGCCCAACGCATCTTTTCAACCTCTTCCTCAATTGAAGAAGCTACAGCGGAATTTCCAATGTTGGCATTTATCTTAACAAGAAAATTTCGCCCTATCGCCATGGGTTCCAATTCGGGATGATTGACGTTCGCAGGAATGATTGCCCGTCCTCGCGCGATTTCATCCCGAACGAATTCCGGAGTTATTTCGGACGGGATGGATGCACCGAAGGAATTTCCATCATGTTGGTGAAACAAGGAATTGGTCAATTCCTCTGGGGATGTCTTAAGTTTTTCCGCCAAGGTCTGCAGCCTCATGTTTTCGCGAATGGCTACAAATTCCATCTCTGGAGTTATCAAACCTTTGCGGGCGTAGTGTAACTGAGTTACCGGTTTGCCCAAACTTGCTCTGAGTATGGAAACGTTCGATCTGTCGAAATCAGGAAGTTCCCGAGACCTTTCACGGGTGCGTTCATCGTGCCGATCGGATAGATATCCGTTATCCGATGGCTTTATTTGCCTGCCTTGAATCTCACCGACGTCTCCACGATCACGAATCCAGTTTTTGCGCAACTTGGGCAAGCCTTTCTCGATCTTGCCATGAAAGTCAGGATCACCCCAGGGCCCGGAGGTGTCATACACGCGAACGGGTTCGTTCAAAGTTGTGGATCCATCGCTTGCGAGAGTTTCAGAAAGGACGATCTCTCTCATCGGTACAAGCAATTCTTCATGGAGACTGCCTTTAAGGTAAATCCTTTTCGAACTTGGAAACAGCGACTGCTGGTTGGTTGTGTCTTCGGCTTTTTGAATCATGTTACTCTTATAATAGACACGTTCCTCTTCGTAGACGTTAATTTTGCTTGGGCAAAAGTTTTCCCTACGACGTGGAGCGCATCAGGTTCGGAGGGTCGTTGGCGGGTGGATCCAACCTCTCAGCTCGTCATCCCCGAGCTCCCCTAAACTGTTTTTTCATTTATGAATGGAAAGAATGGAAATGCAACCCCACAAATTACAACGCCCGCAAAGATCAAGCAGACTCATAAGTGCCGTCATGGCGCTTGCGTGCCATCCCTTTTATTTCGAGCATGCTAAGAGCCGGTACAATTTGGGAAAGGGGGATTCCCGTTAAATCAATCAATCGGTCCACATCGATGAGTTCACCCTGAGCCAGAACGTTCATGATTGTTCTTTCTTCCTCTTCCAAAAGCGAATCAAGACCATTGTCGTGGGCTTCACCTTGAGGCTCCTGAACCTCTGGATTTCCTATTGTCGGTAGTAATTCCTGTACTACGTCAATGGCATTTCTAACCAAAGTGGCTCCGTCACGAATAAGGTCGAGGCAACCTTGAGATTGCACTTGATCCACACGACCAGGAAGAGCGAATACCTCCTTCCCCTGCTCTGCAGCAAATCTTGCAGTGATCATGCTACCCCCTGATTTCGCTGACTCAATCACGACTACGCCCAGGGATGCTCCCGCAACAAGTCGATTTCGCATGGGGAAAGTTCTTCGATCCGCTCTTTTGCCTAAGGGGAATTCAGATAGAATTGCTCCAGAATCTCGAATTTTTCTATACAGATTGAGGTTTTCCGGTGGGTAGACTATGTCCAGTCCACTTCCAAGAAAAGCCACGGTCTGCCCACCCGCATCCAATGCCCCTCTGTGAGCTTCACTGTCAATCCCTCTGGCCATGCCGGAAACAACGCAAATTCCGGCTAGAGCAAGATCATAGGCCATGCGATAGGCCAATTTTTTTCCGTATGCTGATGGGATACGGGTGCCAACAATTGCAACGCAGGGTGCGTTCGAAAATGTACCCAGAGCATAAAGTCCTATTGGTGTATCATTCAATTCATGCAACAGAGGAGGGAATTCGTTGGGACAAAGAAACCTCGCGCCTGTTTTCAAAAGTCTTTCTTTTTCCCTAGGCAGCCAGTTTGAAGAAATCATTTTTTGGAGCGCCCTTACCGATTGCTCGCCAATTCCGCGAACCTTCATCAGATCAGGTTCGGATGCATTTAGTATTAGCAAAGGGTCATAATCGAAGTGTTCTAATAGTCGGCCTAAGGTGATGGGCCCGATACCCGGAACCGCATTGAGGATCATATTGCCATCGCGTATTTTATCCCTGCTCGTTTTGGACATCTTTTTCTTCAATCCCTCGATATCAATTCTTACAAGTTCAAAGAATTAAATCTATTCTTGCATGAGCTTGCTCGTGAATGAATCTCATGTAAATTCGTCAGGAAGATATAATTGATGGATGACGAAATCGTTGATTTGCACGTAAAATCCAAGGACGAAGAGCCTTGGTGTTCAATCTGCTCTCGTTTTTCCGATTTTCGCAGGAAGTGGTCAACTGTGCCCAGAGCCGATTTGGATGGAGGTTGCTATTCGGAAAATTCAGAAACTCCACATTGCGAAAC
>JAYOWQ010000034.1:11383-17517 GCA_038152055.1 Opitutales bacterium
TGATTTGAGACTTTGCTCGAAATTGACGCGTGTGGTTCATTTGCTGGTGTCGCTCCATGTCGTAATTAGCGGGCTCGTATGCTTCTGGTTATTCGATCCATCCGTTCAGTCAGGTGTGGTCTTTGTGATTTTTGTGGTATGCGGTCTATTCTTTCTCGGTCAACCACGGGGCGCGCAAAGAGCACTGAAAACTCACAGAGAATACTTGCGCGAAAGGAATCTCGAATTGACTAGAAAACTTTTCGATTCAAACAAGCAAAACCGCTCGAATTAATCAGTCGGTCATGAATTCAATGGTGGTAAACTTGTTCATGCCATCAATGCGTACCTTGAGTTCCCCGTCCTTGACGGATTGTTCGGAAATCAGAGTGTCTTTCACCTCTTGATCTCTTCCATTTCGGTTGTCGATGTCCTTGGTGTTTACCCTTGCCCTATATTTTTGGCCATCTTCAATGCCTTCGCCTCGAAAATCAATAGCCGAGGAATCATTGTTATAATATTTCCCGTTTTGAATGGTCGAAGGGATTTTTACTTCCGCCCAATCGGAACCGTCGGCTCCACTTGCATAGATTAATACGATGAAGGACTTCGTCGTCCGATTATACGAAGATATCCTGTATTGTTCCTCGCCTTTTATCGCAGACCCTGATACGAGGATGTCATTGCTTGGTTCTCCGGCAATTGCATGACGGATGACTTCTTGCGAACCGCCGGCGATCTGCGAAAACCATCGCCAGGCGTAGAAGTGTACGTGGTTCGGATCACCGGGATTTAAATAATTCTCCTCAGTGAATGGAAGTCCGTTGGCAGGGACTTCCACAGGAATAATTGAATCATCGTTCGAGCCACGAAGGGATATTTTTCGTGTAACAATGCCTGCTCCTCCATCGTTCGCAGGAATGACCCAATCTGGTTTGATTTGCTTGATTCGTCCATTGTAGTCGACCCTTTTGACCAGGCCCATCGACCAGCGACTGGAATTGTCACACCATGGCATGTTCACGGTATTCAGACCACGTTCAAGTAGCTTCCCGAAAATGGTAACCGTTTTCTCGAACGCATCTTGTTCGTCCTTTACTCCGTCTTCATTCACGTCGTGATTAATATTGGATCCGTCCCAAACAATCCAAGACTCGGAAGAAAGAATTTTCTTGTCTTGCATGCCGGCGGAATCAAGTTTTTCCCGGACAAGGTCGTATTGCGACCAGACGTTTGGAATTATTTTCCGATCCATCATGCCATATCCGTTAAAATGATCCGAGACGTTCATGTTTAACGCATCCACGGCGTTCATCATTTCAATCGAAGCGATTTGTTGGTCATAATAATCATTTACTGAAACCGCTCCCTTTTCTCCCTCAAGTCCGGAAAGAGAAGGACATGCCTCGCAGGGGGAGGTTCCTGAAGTTGAAATAATAACGGGTTGGATCGGTTCTTCGTTATAGACCTTGCGAATAGCTCGAGCTCCGTCCTTGAAGATTTCATTTATGATGAAAGTGGAATTTCCGTCGTTCATCATGCCTTGCAGATTTACTTCATGATAAAGTTGGTAAGCTTGCACCCTGCCCTTGAAATGTTTGGCCAAACGAGTTGCAAATTTTGCATGATATCCAGGCTTGGGCCGCCATGGACCGCCTTTCCCTGAGACGGATGCCCATTTTGGCGTATGCCACATGACCAATTCCACCTTGACGCCTCTCTCGACGCATAAATTGACCGCATTGTCTATGGCTTTCAACTGTCCGGACATATTCTTGCCGTAATCGGTGCTCTCAATAGTCGGTTCCACTGCATTCCAACTGACCCAGAACTGAGCGTAACTGCTGTGCTCGGAAATGAGAGGACGGTTTGCATCGTAAAGTTCGCAACCCGGAAGACCGAATGGTTGCCAGCGGACGCCGACGTGCATGTGGTCTGTTGTCCAGGGATATGATGAGGTTTCGCCTGAATTTCCATGATTCAAAGATGGTGAAGGCACTTCACCAAGAAGGCATGAATGGAAAAAGGTTCCAACTTGAAGGATGATAATTAACCAAGACTTTTGTTGTTTCATTAAAGTAAGCAAAGGATTAGGGCTAAAGATAAACCCAAATGATAAATAAATTTAACGGAAGAAATTAGTACATGAGGGGAATTGCTTCAGCGCAGCATACCTGCAGCAAGCGTTTCGTTGGTAAATGGGTCAACGAGAATGAAACTACCGGTATTACGGTTCCTACGATAGGAATCCCAGAATATAGGCTGAGAAGTCCTTAGAGTGATACGCCCTATATCGTTCATGCCTAAAGTCTTGTCATCTTCATTTTTACGCAAGGAATTTACGTCAACTTTGTAGCGAACTTCGCTGACAATGGCTTGTACCTCCTTGCTGGTATGCCTAAGGATAAGTTTACTTGCCTGCGTAAGTTTTCTCGAGCTTGAAAACCAACATATTCGAGCATCCAGATTTTGAGAACTGTTTGGTTGATTGTTCGGTTTGACAAGCATGTCTCCACGACTTACGTCGATTTCATCTTCAAGCAAGATAGTAACCGATTGTGGGTGAAAAGCTTCCTCCACCTCTCTATCCGCCAGCCAAATTTGTTTGATTCGGGAATTGAACCCGGAAGGCAGAACGGTTACTTCGTCCCCAGTTTTGAAAACACCACCAGCCACACGACCGGCAAAACCGCGAAAATCATGGTGTTCGTCGGAGTGCGGTCGAATGACCCATTGTACAGGAAAACGGGCGTCCACGTGATTGAAATCCGATCCTACGTAGACGTTCTCCAGATGATAAAGCAAGGGAGGTCCCTTGTACCATGCCATATTTTCCGAGCGATCGACCACGTTATCGCCTTTGAGCGCGGAAATGGGAAGGAATGTAACGTCTATAACGTTTTCCAGGCGACTGGCAAAGTCCGTGAATTGTTCAAGTACCTTGACGTAGGCTGACTCTTCATATCCCACCAGGTCCATCTTGTTGATACATACTGCGATATGCTTTATGCCAAGCAAATCTGCAATGAAACTATGCCGGCGAGTCTGCTCCACCACTCCATTTCGCGCATCCACTAATATTAGAGCGAGATTAGCAGTGGATGCACCGGTAACCATGTTCCGGGTGTATTGAATGTGCCCGGGTGTATCTGCGATAATGAACTTTCTTTTGGGAGTGGCAAAATAGCGGTACGCCACGTCAATGGTAATGCCCTGTTCTCTTTCGGCTTTCAACCCATCGGTCAGAAGGGCCAAATTGAGGTTTTCGTCTCCGCGCTGCTTGCTACTTTTCTCGATTGCCTCAAGTTGATCTTCAAAAATGGCTTTGCTGTCGTGGAATAGGCGGCCGATCAAAGTGCTCTTGCCATCATCAACACTGCCGGCAGTGGTAAAACGCAAAAGATCCATGCTTAAATAGTTTTTGTCTGCACTCATGGTTTAAAGATTGATGTTTTAGAAATACCCTTGCTTCTTGCGGTCTTCCATCGCAGATTCGGACCTTCGGTCATCCGCGCGCGTTCCCCGCTCCGTTACCCGTGAGGCAGCAACCTCAGCAATCACTTCATCTAGATTGGATGCGCTTGAAAGTACGGCACCCGTACAAGTGGCGTCGCCAATTGTACGAAAACGAACGGTTTCCACACGCGGATTCTCATTGCTTGTGGGTTGAACGAATTCAGTAACTGCAAGCAGCGTGCCGTTTCTCTCAATCACTTCACGCTGATGAGCAAAGTAGAGAGAGGGCAAATCAATTTTCTCTTTTTTCAAATATTGCCAAATGTCCATTTCAGTCCAATTACTAAGGGGGAAGACCCGGAAGTGCTCTCCGGGAGACTTTCTGCCGTTGAATAGATTCCATAGTTCCGGTCGCTGATTTTTGGGGTCCCACTGACCGAAAGTATCGCGATGAGAAAAGAATCTTTCCTTGGCCCTTGCTTTTTCCTCATCCCGTCGGCCTCCACCAAGGGCGGCATCCATGTTTTGCAATTCGATGGTTTCCAGCAGAGTTACGGATTGGAGAGAATTTCGACTTGCATTCGGACCGGTTTCTTCGGCAACCGTGCCACGATCAATTGAGTCCTGAACAAGACCCACAATTAAGCGGGCTCCAAGTTTCTCCACGAATTGATCACGATAAACTAAAGTTTCGGGGAAATTATGGCCGGTGTCGATATGAACGAGCGGGAAAGGAGTTTTAGCAGGGTAAAATGCCTTGTACGCCAAGTGAGCCATGACAATCGAATCCTTGCCGCCGGAAAAAAGCAGACCGGGGTCTTCAAACTGGGCCGCTGTTTCCCGAAGAACAAAGATTGCCTCTGCTTCCAGTTGATCCAAATGAGTTAGGTTGTAGTTTTTCATGAAAGGTTTTGGAGATTTATTTCCGATAACACGAACTCAGCCAGTTTATCACTCGAGCATACAAGCTTTTCATTCTCAGTCATTATGGTCAGATCCGCGTTTTCAGGCTCTTCGAAATTGGAATTATGTCCTGTAAATGATTCGACAATCCCTTTTTCAGCTTTGGCGTACAATCCTTTGACGTCCCTTTTCCGGCACAGATCAAAAGATGCCTTGACGAAGATTTCACGGAAAGACTTCGTGCCGATGATGGAACGGGCGTTTTCTCTGAACTTTCTTAGTGGTGTGATCAGGGAAACGAAAACAATCAAGCCGTTGTCAGACAATATCTTGGCAATTTCGCTCACACGCCTGACGTTTTCTTCGCGGTCATCATCTGAGAAGCCCAAATCTGCGTTTATACCAGAACGCAAGTTGTCGCCATCAAGTACTATGGAATTTCGCCCCAAGGCGTGGAGACGCTTTTCCATTTCCATAACTAACGTACTCTTGCCAGAACCCGATAACCCGTAAAGCCAGAACACCAGGCCCTTGTGCCCGAGCAAGTTTTCTTTCTCGGATTTGGGAATGAGGTGATCTGTGATCGGATGAATATCTTGATTTTTCACGCAAAAGGCTGGAGTCTAACACATCTTAAAAAAAAAGCGAGAACACATGGGATGTGAACTCGCTTTGTTGGGGTGAGAGAAAAATCTCTCGAGGGGTAAGAAATAATGATATTACTTTGGGCGGGCTCCAGCAAGATTAATCGAAATTTCAATTTCATTAGCCACTTTGTCCAAATATTCTCCGGGTCGAATACCGAAGTCATCCCTGCTCACTATAAAGTTTGACCGGACGACAAGTAGGTCACCAAGTACTTTGTTTCTCTTCTCAAGCATGCCTTCAAGGTAGGTCAATTGCACCGGTACGGACATTTTGACAGTAACGTTGCGAATAGTCATCTTGCCATCGGCATCCGCCCTAATGGTGTTAGCGCGATCGCTGATATTGCGGAGTCCGGTAAGGGCAAATTCTATCAGGGGATATTTATCAACGTTCAACCAGTCCGTGCCATGCATATGGTCTTGCAGGGTTGAGTTATCCACTCTCAAGCTTCTGGCATCCAAAAGGATTGATCCTGAAGTTTTTGCAGGGTTGCTGGGATCAAAGTTCACTTTACCAGAAACACCACCAGCAGATCCATTTATTGATTCAAGCAAGGCATCCATCTGGAAAATGATCGTATTCACGCCCTTTGGGTCCTTGAAATCAAATGATTTCATCGAACTCAAGCAAGTTAAGGGCAGGCAGAGAAAAATAATCTTTAAGCTATGCATCACTTCATTAGCGTGAATTGAGAGGAATTATTCAAACTTCTTTTTCTTGAAATTGAGATTAGAAGAAAGAGAACTGTGAAAAAACAACCAAGAAGTGGGGTTTCGATTCCGAAAAGAAAGCGTTCTTCCCAAACTGAAGTCGTCTGGGTACCGAACTCCGGCATTCCTTCTATAATTTCCACTTCCATTCTGGATTCCACACTTGTAGCCCAAAAGGAAAATCTGCCGCCGTCCTGGAGCCAAAGACCCAAACTTAATAGGGTTGGGAGTAGGAGTATGAAATTTCGAATCATTCCCTCAACCTCTTGGATGCGCCAATTTATGAGCTTTTTTGAGTCTTGCGACTGAAACGTGCGTGTAGATCTGCGTGGTTGAGAGGCGGGCATGTCCAAGCAATTCTTGCACGGCACGCAAATCGGCTCCATGGTCGAGGAGGTGGGTGGCGAATGAATGGCGAAGTTTATGCGGAGTTAGATC
>JAYOWQ010000035.1:0-17041 GCA_038152055.1 Opitutales bacterium
GAGTTAGATCGGTGGGTAAAGAAGCTGCTCTCAGGCATTTTTTAAGAAAAATTTGAATCCAACGAGGAGAAATTCTTTTTCCCGATCGATTCGTGAAAACTGGGGCGGTAGTGGATGCGTCCAAGCAATATTTTTCTCTGAAATTTTTCAAGCTAGTGGCTGTTCGGTTGGACATAAACGCACCTTGGAACCCTTGCCGATTACACGCACCACTTGATTCGGTAAATCCAAATCCCCGTGGTTCAAGCCAACCACTTCGCTTACTCGCAAGCCAGCTCCGTACATAAGTTCGAGAATGAGCCGATCTCTCATAGCAAGCACATCAGCCAAAGGAGAGTCCTGATGGACCTGAAGAGGTGCATTCATGAGGTCACGGGCTTGATTTTCTGTAAGAAATTTAGGTAGTTTTTTTTCTGGCTTGGGTAAGGAAAGATTCTTGAATGGATTTTCCGAACACCATCCACGAATCTGGCAAAACTGATAAAACGTTCTGTAAGCGGATACGCGATTGGTTGCGGTTGTTCTGGATATATTTGATTGCGCTTCGACAAGAAACGAACGGGCATCTGCCTTGTCAACATTGGTCAACTGACTAACCGGGTTGTTTTGTGTAAGCCAATGATGAAATTTTTCCAGTGAAATCCTGTAATTTCTAATCGTGTGATCGGACAGACGGCGTTCAAGTTTCAGATGATCCAGGAATTGAACGACCTCAGTTGGTGGAAAAGAGGTTTGGGGCGTCGAGGGTATTACTTTAAGCGGGTCCACGTTTCCACGGCCAATTCATATATTCCGGTAAAAAGGATAACCAAAAAAACAAGAATGGCTATTGTAATATATGCTCCGAAACCAGTCTCCGCGCGCGGCTTGGCTTCGGTGGAATAAGCTCTCGACGTATTATCGTAAGGAGAGATCGAAACTAGGTTGCCAGATCTTTCGGAGCGATTTTTGAGAGAATTTTTCTGGCTCATCTTACCTATTAAAATGTCCGAAGCTAAAAAGTTGGCAAGCGGAAGCTTGTGGGATGAACAAGTCAGGAAAATAAGAACGGTTCTACACGAGCCCTTACCTCTTCAAACGAATCCTCCAGGATGTAATGACCTGAATGTTCGAATCGATAAGGAATCAACGATGGCCAGATCTTCAACCAATCATCCAAGTATCCGCCATGGAAGCAAAAATCCTTCATGCCCCAGCATGCGATGGAGGGAAGGTTGGAAAATTGATATAATTTTTCGTGAGTTTGACGCAAAACGGGTAACGACGGATGATTCGATTCAAAAGGAATGTCACGAATGAAGTTCCATACTGCGACACGATTGGACCAGTTGTCATAAGGTAAGAGCAGTCCTTTTTTCGCATTATCAGTTAGTCCTGCACTGGATCCCATCCAAGTTGCCGGCCTGGCAAATCCATTGAGAAATCGAACGAAAATCTCACCAATTACAGGTAGTCGGCAAAAGAGAATCCGAAGAGGGATGTCTCGGGATGGGAAGGCAGCTGTATTGAGCAGAACAATCTTGTTAAGTTTTTCAGGATAGTCCCCTAGAGCGGTAAATCCTATTGCTCCGCCCCAATCATGAACCACAAGGTTGAATTTCTTCAGTTCAAGAAATTCAATCAATTCGATCAAGTTATTCGCATGGTTTCGTAAATTATAGCTGAAATCAGCGGAACTTGGTCTATCGGATAATCCGCATCCCAGATGATCGGGGGCTATACATCTGCCTAGATGCATCCACGATCGTACAGCTTTGCGATAAAAAAAAGACCACGTGGGATTGCCGTGAAGAAAGATCGTTGGCATGGTCACCTTGTCGCCTTCGTCAAGGTAGCTGATATGATGACCATTGGACAATTTGAAGCGTTTGGCTTCGAAAGGATATGACTTTGCAATTGTGGACTGTGTTTTCAAGAATTGATGGAAAGCATAAGGCTTGATAGTCCACTACCAATCCCTAGAAGAGCGGTTTTGCGGCTAAGGTTCAGTCTGTCATTCTCACAGGCGATGGTGTATGTAATTGGTAATGAGACGGACCCACAGTTTCCAAGGGTCTCGAAGGTGGAGAAGTTGATTGCAGGATCGATGCGCAATGCATCTAGCACCGCGTGGGTGTGAGCCTTGCCCACCTGATGAGTAACGATTAATTCAGGATCCCGAGGTCGCCATTCATGAATATCAAGAAACTTGCGCCAAGCTCGTTCGGCGACAGATATACCCGCATGCAAGAGTTCTTCGGAATCGGTTTGCATGACCAATGCGTCGCCAGCCACGTCACCCTCGCATAAATTATTATGGGAAGTATCCGTTTCGGATGCCCAAGCTCCAAGGGTCGGTCTTTCGTCATCCAGTAGATTCTTGTCAACAATTGACCAAGCCACTGATCCTGCTCCAATGGTTAAGTTTGCAAAGAATGGTTTGATCGTTTTTCGATCATGCGCGCCTTGGTTCAAGAGCTTGATCGTTTGATTTACCAGAGGTGCCCCATTTTCACCAGCTACCAGGATAGCTCGGCGAATTTGGCCTGTTTCTATCATAGACCCAGCAAGGACCAACGCATTCAAGAATCCCAGACAAGCATTGGAAATATCAAGGATTTGGGTATTGCCGCCAAGATTCATCAACCGATGCACATAGGAAGCAGTGGCTGGTTCCAGACGGTCTCTGCATACAGCGCAATGGATAAGCAGATCAACCTGAGTTGGGTCGATTCCAGTCTGCAAAAGTTTCAAGCCAGCTTCCGCGGATGCCTGCGAAGCTTTGTGGTCAACCGGCCAAAGTCTTCTCGACTTAATGCCCGTCATCAGTTCAAGTCTACCAGTTTGCAATTTTAGGCGAGAATACATAGGGGATAGCCTTTCTTCTATCTCCTGTGATGAAGCTGTAACCTTCGGAAGCGAGTAAGCCATCGCCTCAATAGCTACGCGAGAGAATTTCATTCTTTTAGCCGCATGGAATTTTGCACGATTTCCTGATCGAAATAATTAAGCCCCATTCCCGCATCGATGATAATTCCCTGTCCATTAATTCCTGATGATCTCGGGCTAAGAAGAAAAATTGCAAGATTGGCAACTTCTTTAGTCTGTAAGGCTTTTTTGCGGAAGGTAAGCTTCTCGGCATATAAATAATTCAGCAGGTAGCCAGGGATTCCTGCGGAAGCGCTTGTTTTGAGAGGGCCTGCGTTAACAGAATTAAAACGCACATTGCAATCCTTGGAGAATGACTTCGCTAGGTATCTTACTGAAGCTTCAAGGGAGGCTTTGATCGGAGCCATGTAGCCATAATTTTCCGCGGTTACTTCAGTGGAAGAAATCCCGATAGTCACAACGGATGCAGAGTTGGAAAGAAAAGGTTTACAGACCCTTGATAGTTCGACCAGAGAGAAAGATGAAATTTGCGTAGCCTGAAGAAAGTCCTTTCGCCTGGTTTGATGAAAAGGTTTTACCCCTTCTGAATAATTAGCAAAGGCAATCGAGTGTAAAAGTCCGTCAAGCTTGAGGTTTTCTATTTCATTCAGTTTTTGTTGTAAGTCTAGAATTTCTGATTCTTTTTCAAAATCGCAGGTGAAAATCCTGTCGTTTTCTGACAGGAGCGAGGTCAACTCAGCTTTCCTTTTTTCATTTCTTACGCAATAGAGAACCTCGGCTCCCTCTTCCTTGAGGAGTTGAGCGACCGACCAGGCCACGCTTTTGCGGTTGGCAACTCCAACCACAAGAAATTTCTTTTCTCTCAGTTCAAGAAAACTCACTGGGGGGAATCTTCTTTGACCATGGCCAAAGTGTAGGACAGTTTGAGGGCTGCCTTATCTTCCTTGCGGACCTCACCGGACATGTTAAAGAACTGACCCATTTTTTCACCAAGTTTTACGGAGATTTCCACCACATCTCCCGGCTTTACCATTCTTTTGAATCTGGCATCTCGGATACGGGATAAAACCGGGGTAGCCGATTCATCCGTTAATGACTGATTCTTCAAATGATCAGAAAGGAAAATTGCGCCAGTTTGAAAAACAGCTTCACAGAGGAGAACTCCAGGCATAATTGGGTTGCCGGGGTAATGTCCCTCGAAAAAAGGGAACTCTGGTCTTACGGTGAGAGATGAAGTCGCGCCTTCATCAGTAATTTCTAGAATCTTATCTACAAAGAGAAAAGGAGGACGATGAGGGATGCGACGATAAATTTCTTCCATAACTTAAGGAAGAGAGCTAGAGAATTAGAGCAGGTCAGGCAACGGCAAAGCTTGCCCCATCTGTTTCTGATATATTGAAATCGCTAGATTTGCCACGGAGGAAACTATCAATTTTATTGGCTGTAATTACTCCATAATTGATGGTTCCCAACCAGCCTGACATGATGATGCCGACTGATCCTGCATGAAACAGACCAGGGGCATGAGTTGGTAGATTGTTGGAAACGTCAAGTCCCTCAAACTTCGTGCCAAAGGTGGCGCCACTAGCATGCTGCGTGTAATGCTTGATCGTTCGGGGGGTTGCAGCTTCGATATGCTCAATGTCTGTCCGGATGCCGGGAATAATTTTCTCAAGCGCTAGAACGCTCTCTTCACACAATCTTTCCTTGGCCCGCTTGTATTCATCTTCGCTTAATTTCCCCCAGTCCTGCCACTTTGCGTTTAATGAAGCGACGATACTGTATTTGGGGTCCTTGCGATGCGGGCGTGTATCGGGATAATAAATGGAGAAGGTTCTGCTGGTTGTGTGGAAATCCGAGAGTTCGTCAGTCGAAAACTTGGGAGATTCGGAAGTAAAGATCAAGTCACCAACGGATTCTGGAATGACCGCACCCCTGCGGAGACCTATGTAGACCTGACATGATGTGTTGTTGAGCCGTACTTCACTAGCTTGCTTGGCAAATTTCTTGGGCAGCTTGGATAATCCGAGCATGCGCTCGATAGTGTTTTTGAGATTTGCATTCGATAGAACGGCTCCGCAACGAATGATGCGATCATTGACTTGGACCCCCGTCACACATGGCTTCCCGTTTTTTTCTGCGGTAACAAGTTTTTCCACCAAGCATTGCCTGCGTAACTCCGCACCATTCTTTCGCAGTTCTTCCACCATTTTACGGATCAGAACGTCTGTTCCATCCTTGAATGTGTATATCCCTTTTCGCATGAAATTGGTAAATACGATTCCATAGGCAATTGCAGGATCCATGAATGATGAACCATTTGCATATGAAATAGGTTCGAGAAGAAGGCGTTTCACATCGTCCCTGCCGGGAAAAAATTCTTCGAGTAAATCACCAATTGTTCTTCCATCCTTCGCGAAATAATCCATGGAGCGCAAGTGGTCGTAGAACTCCTCTACCCTTCCGCGGGCAATCTTGAAAGTCGATTGAAGAATACTTGTGAAGTCCATTCTATCAAAAGTCGTTCTCAAGTCATATTGTGGATTGACGAAACGTATGTTCTTTAACTGAACTATGGAATCAGCGATTTCCTTGGTCCAGTACCTCCTGCAGGATTTGATCATTCCAACTGGAAACCCATGCAGGGAAATATCAAAGATATGACCGCCGGCCCGCTTGAACCAAGTTGCCAGGCCACCAAATTGATAGTGATGTTCCAGGAGTAAAACGGAGTGACCTTGTTTGGCCAGACAGTTTGCTCCAGTAAGGCCCCCCAAACCACTGCCTATTACTACAACGTCGTAATAATCCTTTATACCCGCCAACCTATCGACTGCCATGTGAATTACTCTACAAATATTTGATAACAGGGCAAGGTCAGCCCGCGCTTGGCTTAAGTGGAAGGTATTTTTGAAAAAATACTGCAGGAGTCTGCTCAGGGGGATCTCCGGGACCACAAAGATAAGAAAGCGAAAGCTCTGCCAGAAGATCGAAATCATGAGATTCCAAGCCAAGGGGAGAGATGGACAATCTTTTCAAATCCATTTCCTGAAGTGGAAGCAAACTTTTAAGGGGCAATCCAATGACATTCAATTCTTTCAATGGGCAATAAGAAAGAGGACGAATTGATTCAATTGGAGAGCCCGGGAGATGTAAACTTTCGAGAGGCAAGTCCATCAGAGGCGAAAGATCCTTGATGGAGGTTGCTCGCATGCTTAATTTTTCCAAACAAGAATCTCTAAGAGGTTCGAGAGATTCGACTTTTGTAGAATTTAGATTCATCTCCCTGATCGGACATCCCTCGAGAGGCGAAAGGTCGACTACCTTGGAGTTCGCTAGATTGATAAACTCGATAGATTTATTGGACAAGGGAGCGAGGTCGAAAACTTCTGTACTTGCCAAATTAATTCGATTCAATGGCATTGCCCGAGTGAAAGACAGATCAGTCGCTTTGGTGCGGGAAATATCGAGCTCCTCCAAAGGATGTTCACTAAGGAATTGAAAGTCCGTTGAGCGTGCGCCACTTGCAACGAGACGGAGCAATGAAAAGTCTTTGAAGCCTTCAAGAGGACTGTCGTACGTGTCCGGCAAGGAAAGCCCCAGGATTTCGAAGCATTCAATATCTGAGAGCGGAATGATTGAAGTTCTGGAAAAATCAAATTCCTTTATGGGCAGATGACGGATGCAGGAAAGTGAACCAGGCAATCGATCCGAATGAAAGCGAATGCCAACTCCTCCCGGAACAAGGTATGCGCTCGCTGAAATGCCCATATCTTCGAGCTCCTTTGAGCACGCATCTGCTACCTCGGCAAAAAAATGAGTGGAGCCTGACCTTCTGCTTCTAAGCTTGCTTGATATCATGAAGAAAAAAATCTGCCATTTGTAAATCGGTAACGAGGACTGCTGGCATTATCGAGTGAGACTGGTAAATCCTCAAGTTAGGAAGAACTTCTTACAGATTTGAATCAAACTCGCGGATGAGAATGTTTCTCCATGCAATCTCACCGCCATGCGTCTGCAATTGAATGGGGCCTGCCTTGACTAGAGGCTTGGGGTTTTTCTTGCGATGCCAATAATTGACGAGGGTGGCTTGGTCGACTACTAGCTTGCCATTTAACCAGACGGTTACCTCGGCGCCTGTCATAATAATTCTGAGATCATTCCATTCCCCAAATTTCCTATCAGCGTGCACCATTGGAGCCCATCCTTTTTCAGGTCTGTTATTCCAAAGCCCACCTGAGCCTTTATCGGCTCCATATTTCCACTTTCCGCCAGCTTCGGTGGTGTCCCAAATCTGAACCTGCGGATAGCCTCTTAGATAAATTCCACTATCGGCAAGTGGGACGGTTTTGTACTCCAGGAGCAATTCGAAGTCAGAAAAGTTTTGAATGGTTGTCAGGTAAAGACCGTTCCCATCATTAATTAGTTCGTTATTTTCGACCCGCCAATGTTTGTGAATGTCAGGTTGGCTTTCCTTTCGCTTTTTGTCGATGACATCCGCAGGCAATTCAATCCATGTTTCCGGATTGACGGTACCGAGTCCCCACCATCCGTCTAAATTTTTTCCGTTAAAAAGAGGTTTGAATTCTTCTAAATTTGAGTCAGGTGCGCCGAAGAACGGTAAAGGTATCAACAAGAAGATAAAAAACATGTACATAGGAAAGAACCTGTGGTTTTGCTAAGCGGTTTGCAAATGGAAAACATTCCAAAGAAGACTCATGCGAGTGGAAGGTAGTCTTCCTGGAGAAGAAACTTTCTTGCGTGCAGATATTGGCTGATTTCTGCCCTGGTTCCTCTTGCGCCCGCAAGAATCAGAATAAAGCATTGATTGGGGGAAGTGATTGTCTCCATCGATCGAACAGGCAATCCATGAATTGTCCGGCCGATTTTCATTGGGTCGGTATCGATGAACTCCGAAATAGGTATTCCATTGCCAAGAAGTAGGGATGAAAGTTTTTTCGCCACTTTTCCAGCTCCCCATGCAAAAATACTTCTAGAGTCCCCATCCAGTTGGTTGTTTATCCAATCCTTCAGGTATTTTACTTTCAGTCCGTTAAAAGCTTCCTGAGAGTAGCGTGAGGAGCGCCTGGAGAGACGACCTGGATGATCACGCCACTTTAGAAGGTTTTTTTCAATTTTCTCCATCAATACCCCGCTCTTCATCCATCTTAACCAAAGTTCAAAGTCCTCAGGGAACTCACCCAAGGAATAACCTCCGAATTTTTCTACAATGGTTTTGCGAAACATCACTGACGGATGAGCGAAGGTACAATCAACAAAACGGTTGGCCTCAAGGTCATTTCGGGTAATCAACGAATTTGTCCATTGGACGTATTTTTCGTATCCCTTGCGTTCGTTCCCCTGAGAACGCGGGAAATGAGTGACTAGTGAAGAGCTCAATCCCAAATCAGAATCTTTTTCGAGATGATTGACTTGTTCCTCGATGCGAGTATGACACATTAGATCGTCCGCATCCATGCGTGCGATCAATTCGCCTCTGGCATTGCCAATGCCATAATTCAAAGCATCAACGACACCTTGGCCCGGATTTTCATGAATTCGGACCCTTGAGTCCAAGGCAGAAGCGGATAAGAGAATTTCATGGGATACATCATCAGAGTGGTCCTCAATAGCCAGGAGTTCCCAGGATGAGAACGTTTGCTTTGTAATGGAATCTATGCATTCTTGAAGAAACTGTCCTGCATTGTGAATCGGCAACACTATTGATACCTTTGGAGTTGCCGGCATTATCATTTTACTTATGAGGATACATTCTTAATCTGCCTGATTGCCTCATAGGCTACGATCCCAACCGAGACAGCAAGATTTAGAGAGCGTAGGTGCGGGGAGTATTTGGGTATGCTAAATCTATTTGCACCAACCCATTTATGAACGTACTCGGGAGCGCCATGGCCCTCATTCCCAAAAAGAAGTCCGTCACCTTGACGAAAACTTGCATCCCAAAAACTTTTTGGCCCATGAGTGCTTAGCAAAAAAATATTCCGAGGACGTGTGGAAGACTCTAGAAACTTGTTCCAGTTCTCATATTCAACGAGGTCAAGACTACGCCAATAGTCCATTCCTGCCCGACGTAAATTCTTATCGTTGATGGCAAAACCCAAGGGATGGATGAGGTGAAGACGAGCCCCTGTAAATGCACATAGTCGACCAATATTTCCGGTATTTTGTGGGATCTCAGGCTGAAAGAGTATGATGTCAATCATGTTTGCCTAAGAGAATTCTTTATTCCTTGCTCGGCTTCCCTCTGGGCGACGCGCTTTTTCAAGTCCTGCCTTTTGTCTCTTTGGTTTTTACCCGTCCCCAGAGCCAATTCGCACTTGATCAATGCACCTTGAAAAAAGATTCGAAGTGGTACGATGGTCTTGCCTGAAGCTTCGACAGATG
The DNA here is from genome assembly GCA_038152055.1 of Opitutales bacterium. Classification (GTDB taxonomy): domain Bacteria; phylum Verrucomicrobiota; class Verrucomicrobiia; order Opitutales; family Seribacteraceae; genus Chordibacter. Next base: position 9,274 of record JAYOWQ010000035.1, read on the forward strand.
CCTTGATTCGATCCAATTCCCTTCTTTTAAGCAATAATTTCCTCGGTCGGGTTGTATCGTGGTTGTTTTCATTTCCGAATGCATATTCGTCAATATATGCGTTATAGAGAAACAATTGGGTTTTATTGAATCGGGCGAAAGACTCCGAAATCTGAGCCTTTCCGTTACGAATAGATTTAACCTCCGTACCCTGGAGTTCCAGTCCAGCAACGAATTTATCTCCGATCAAGAATTTGTGCTTAGCCTTGTTATTTGTGAACGAAGGCAGTCCCCCCGAAACCTTTGATCTACCGGCCATAACAGGAACTGGAACTAATTGGTGCCACAAGAATAATACCTGCGGCTACGCAAAACAACGGACTCAGTCTTGAGAGTTTTGCTCCCAAGCTTGATAGGTTATTTTACCTTCGATGATCTCCCGAAGAGCAACGTCTTCCGGCTCAAGTTTTTCCAAAGATTCAATCAGTGGTTTGCTGCCATGTTTGAGTTGCTTGGAGCGGCGTGAAACCAAATTTATGAGGGTGTTTGGATCCTCCACGATTGATTGTGCTTCTTGTAGATATTCGTCTCTCACTTGAAGAAATGATGCTAGGATTATAGAAAAAAAAGATTGATCGTTATGGTTTTATGTGAAAATTGCAATGCATTTCTCTATCGATGAGCGATCAATGTGAATTGATGATTGGATGGTCAACTGTATCTTCGAAAGATGATGCAATTCAATTAATGGATCAATTGTTGAAAGAAAGCTTGATCGCTTGTGGTCAAGTAAATGGTCCTGTCACTTCAAGTTACAAGTGGAAGGGTAAAACGGCATCTGAAAAGGAGTGGCAAGTAACCGTCAAGTTCAATAAGCAAAACGAACGAACAGTACAGAAGAGAATACTAGAATTACATCCTTATGATACACCTGAATGGGTGTATGTTAAAGCAGGATCATACGCAGAATATTCAAATTGGGTAAACGATTGTTAGCCCAAGATGTAGTTTATTCTTCTGGCTTTGTCTTGACTAAGGAAACCACGCGGTCACCATTTTTCCATTGTCCGCGCTTGCGGAGCAAATCCACGCGCTCGAAGCGCTTCAAAACATTTCTTTTCTTGGTCAAGCCACCTGGTGGGCTAAAGCTCGGATGTCTGCTCATATAATGTTAATAGGTGAAATTTCCGGGAATTACAAGATGGAAAAAGGGGCAATCAGGCCGGCGCGCCAATAGCTTCGGCACCCGGGTCGAGTGGTTCATCCTTTTTGTTTAAGGATTCGGAAGTTCCTTCGCTATTTTCAACGATATCCTCTTCTTCTTCAGAAACATTGTCGGATATTTTGATTTCAGAGATTATCTTCCCATGATCCAGGATTTCGTGAATGTGTTTTCCCTCGATTGTTTCGAATTCCAAAAGTGCGTTCGCGGATGCATGCAGTGCATCGATATTGTCTAGCAGGATTTGCTTGGCACGGGAATATTGCTGGTCGATGATCTCTTTAATCGCAGTGTCAATTTTCCTCGCTGTTTCCTCGCTGTAATTCTGGGCACGACTTAACTCCTTGCCTAGAAAAACCTGATCTTGCTTGTCTCCGAACGAGATCATTCCCAATTCGCTCATGCCCCAATCACAAACCATGCTGCGGGCAATGTTTGTAGCCATACGGATATCTCCCGCTGCACCACTGGTAACGTCGCCTATCTCAATTTCTTCTGCAGCTCTGCCCCCCATGGCGCAACATACCTGATTGAGGACGCGGCGTTTACTGTGATTGAGGATATCCTTCTTGGGCGTGAACATCGTGCTGCCCAAACTTTGACCGCGGGGAATGATGGTGACTTTGTGAATGGGCAGAAGACCGTCATCGATTTTTGCTTGAACAATAGCATGACCAGCTTCGTGGTAAGCTATGATTTTACGGTCCTCGTCATCCATGACCCGTCTGCGCTCTCGACCAAATGAAATTTTTTCGCGAGCATCGTCGAGATCTACAGGTTCAACCGCTTTTTTTCGCCTTCTAGCAGCGATTAGAGCGCCCTCGTTCAATAGATTGGCAAGGTCGGCGCCGGAGAAACCTGCACTTGCGCGAGCCAGGGACTTTAGATCCACGTCTTCCGATAGCTTGATTTTCTTCGCGTGAACTTTTAGAATTGCGTCCCTGCCCTCCAAGTCGGGTAGATCAATTACGACCTGACGGTCAAAGCGTCCGGGTCTCAGCAGGGCGTTGTCAAGTACGTCAGGACGATTGGTCGCGGCGATGATTATGATGCCTTCGTGACCGTCGAACCCATCCATTTCAACGAGGAGAGAGTTGAGGGTCTGTTCGCGCTCGTCGTTCCCGCCGCCAAGACCTGCACCGCGTTGGCGACCAACAGCGTCAATCTCGTCAATGAAAATGAGGCAAGGTGCATTTTTGCGCCCTTGTTCAAACATGTCGCGAACTCGAGCAGCGCCTACCCCGACAAACATTTCCACAAAGTCAGAACCGCTTATACTGAAGAAAGGAACATCTGCCTCACCTGCGACCGCTTTGGCAAGAAGTGTTTTGCCGGTGCCGGGAGGTCCAACCATAAGAACGCCCTTGGGTATTTTTCCACCGATTTTTCTGAAACGCTTAGGGTCTTTGAGGAAATCGACTATTTCACTGACCTCTTCTTTTGCCTCATCACATCCAGCGACATCGTTGAAAACAATTTTCTCATTTTCCCTGGTCAGTAGTTTTGCTTTGCTCTTCCCAAAGGAAAGGGCTCCCTTTCCTGCCATGCGCAACTGACGGACGAAAAGAAAATAAAGCAGCCCTATGATGAGGAGAAAAGGCAGAAGACTGAAGAGTAGATCCGTCCAGATCGTACTCGATGGCTCTTCGCGAAGGCGAGTGCCAAGTAAATCTCTCAACTCCCTGTATTCGGACTCAGTAACTCGTCCCTTGACGACAAACGGAAGAGTTTTGTATTGATTCTCGTCAATTTCAAAAGCTGGATTCTGGATCTTACCCTGAATTACATACCATTCTTGACCGCCTTTGGGATCGCTTTGGATAATTGCCTTGTCTACACGATCTTGCTTTGCTGCGTTAATCAACTCATCTACTGATGCAATCGATAGTTGACCGGATACGATTTCTCCAGACTGCGCCATAACCAATCCAATGATTGCGGCAAGTACGGCCAACCAAATCAATAAAACCTTGGGGTGAAAGCCTTTGGGCTGTCCTCCAGAATCATCACTTTTATTTTTGTCCACGAAGAATCATAATGTATCGGAATGTTCGTAAGTCAAATGGATTACAGAAGTGCCTGACTTTGAGACCTTAGCGAATTCTGCCGGTGGAAAACCAGGCACCCATACGATATGGTCATTTGAATTTAAAAAAACGGGAGTTTGCGCCTTTTGTACATCCGTCCATTTTCGGTCAATCATCCAATCGGCAAGCTTTTTGGTGCCAGGCGCACCCATCGGGTGATAAGTTTCTCCACGATTTCTGGAGCGCACGAATAAACTCTCTACTCCAAATCTATCAGAGATATAAGCGTGGTGGCTTTGATTTACTTTCCTTTGAAAAATAAAATTGGATAGTTTCCTGGAAAACTCGACTCTTGCTACGCCAATCTTCCCCCCATTCGGAAGAAAAACAATCGAATTCGCTGGCACTGAAATATTGGGCAAAGGAGTGATGGATTGCACTTCCGAAAGCTCTAGTATTCCGTTCTTTCTCTTAAGTATGCAATTTTCCGATAATTGGACAGATTTGAATCTCTCGTGATTAATGATTTCAGTTAACTGGCCAAAATTAATCGAACACTTTGTGAAGTTTGCATTTTCAAGAAAGCTTTTTTTAATCCAGATGCCTAAAACCCTTCTTTGCGTAGCGATAGGGAGATTTCTGAGCATACTGAAATTTAACTCCTGCCCGGAAACACATTTCTCAAATCCTTTCATTGCATGATAATCCAACGCTTGTGAATCTTGCTCCAGAAGTTTCCGGGTAGATGAAAGCCCTTTTAGCAAATCACGATCTAGAGACTTTTTCCAAATCGGTACTACCAAGTTTCTTGTCTTATTACGGAGGTAAGTGTTTTCGCGATTGGATGAGTCCTCTCTCCATGGAATCAAGCATTTTTTAAGTGACTCTCTGATTTGAACTTTACTGAAAGAAAGGAAGGGGCGTACAAAAATTAAATCCCCCAATGAACTGATTGGCTTGGGGCTTATTAATCCATCGACCGAAACACCTCGGGGAATACGCCATAGTAGAGTTTCTGCAATATCGTCTAAATGATGACCCTGGACAATGGCCTTGATGTCATATTCATGTTGCACTCTGCAGAAAAATTTAAGTCTTAGTTCCCGCAAGCTATTTTCGTCCAATTTCGTTTGCTTCTCATTTGGATATTCAACGAAGCATTTGAGGCCCAGTTTTTCAGCTAATCCACGAACCAAAGTTTCATCAGCGTTTGATGCGTTGCCGCGCAATCCATGATTATAGTGTAAAATGCTTAATCTGGAGGAGAATTTCGGAAAAGCCGAAAAAACAAGTAGCAAAGCAAAGGTACTGTCTGATCCGCCCGAACAAGCGATGCCGATGGAACCATCCTGTGGTAATACTTGTTTTAAAAAATGGAATGCATTAACATTCCAATTTTCTGCAGGACAAAAATCTAGCAACTGGTTAGCCCGGTCGTGCAAATCATCGGGCAGGTCGAACATGAGTACATTAGCAGGGATCAACTCCCGATCGTAGCTTTATGAAACCAATTTCTTAAACACTTGGGGACTTTTACGGTGCCATCAGACTGTAAATTATTCTCTAGAATTGCCGCCAGTACTCTAGGAATGGCAAGCGCGGACCCGTTCAAAGTGTGGACCGGTTGTGGTTTGCCGTCTTCTCCGCGAAAGCGGATATTTGCTCTTCTTGCCTGAAAATCGGTAAAATTGCTGCAACTGGAAACTTCAAGCCATCGTTTTTGTCCGGCCGCCCAAACTTCCAAGTCGTATTGCTTGGAATGAGGGAATCCAATATCGCCAGAGCAAATTAAAAGCACACGATAAGGAAGGCCAAGCTTTTGCAGAAGTCCCTCTGCGTCATTTCTTAATTTTTCCAATTCATCAAAGCTTTGATCTGGTTTAGTCCACTTTACTAATTCCACCTTGTCGAATTGATGGAGTCGGTTAAGTCCGCGTACATCTTTCCCCCAGCTGCCGGCCTCCCTGCGAAAACATGGGGTGTAGGCACAGCGTTTTACTGGCAATTGCTCTGCAAGGAGGATTTCATCCCGGAAGAAATTGGTAACTGGAACCTCGGCAGTTGGAATTAAGTAAACCTCTTCGTTCTGATCGAGGTACATCTGTCCTTCTTTATCTGGCAATTGACCGGTGGCGGTTGCGCTTGCTGCATTCACCACGATTGGCGAATGCACTTCCTCGTACCCGTTATTGGATGCCTCTTCCAAAAAGAAATTAATCAGAGCACGAACCAGTTGTGACATCTCTCCAAGATAAAAAGGGAAGCCTGCGCCTGCCACTTTGACTCCCCTCCGGAAATCAATCATCTGATCAAACCAGGGAATATCGTAGTGAGGAACTGCATTTGGGAATTCTCCATCGATATCTCCCCAAGTTGAGACGGTTTGATTATCCTCTTCTCCTTTACCATCCGGCACGGATTCATGAGGAATATTAGGGACTGCCATGAACGCCTCTTTGAATTCATCATCTGCCTGCTTGGCCAGCAACTCCAGTTCCTTTACTTTCGCTGCCAACTGTTTCATTTCAGTAACTTTAGCTAAAAATTCCGGAGAACCTTTGGCCAGTTGTGCCATTTCGGAGTTGGTAGCTTTCTGCCCTGCCCTCGCTTTTTCTGCATCTGCGATAGATTCTCTTCGATTTTTATCTAACCTAAGAAGTGAATCCAAGTCGCAATCGAATTTTTTGCGAAAAATTCGTACTTTTAGGTTTTCGAAATCTGTTCTAAGAAGTGATATATCAATCATTGCAGATTGTCTTAAAATACTAATGTTCTCGTAATCACAACAGGAAACGATTTAAGGATTTTCTTTTATGAATCTAATTGGCAATCAGAAGATAAAAGTAAAGTTTCTTCATCGGAGCAGTTACTCCGATTATGCCAATCAATTGTGGATTAGACAGTTTCCAGATAAAATTCCTTTGTGGGGCAAGTGTCAGTTTATTTTTGACCCTGATTCTCGGGTTTATGATTGGCTGGTAGTCTATCACGATATGCCTTCTCAGCGTCCTGGGGAGCGTGAAAAAGCTTATGAGAAACTAGCCTGCAATCCGGCAAATACTTTGCATGTAAATTATGAGCCCTCCTCAGTTACAACATATGGCAAACAGTATCTTGGGCAGTTTGGTCACTTACTAAGCAGTCAGGAACTTCAGTACACTAAGCATCCGCAGGTAATTTATTCACAACCATGCTTGCCTTGGCATTACGGAAGGTCTTTTTCCAAAAAATATTACTTAACTTTCAATCAAATAAATAATCTGGAACCTGAAAGAAAGAACGAAATTATATCAACATTTTGTTCTTTTAAGAACTCAAATTATACAAAGCATGCCTTCAGAAGGAAATTTACTAATAACATATGTCTAAAACTACCAGAACTAGATATATTTGGTCATGGCGTTAGACATGTCGATGATAAGGCAAAAGCTTTAAACCCATACAAATATCATCTAGCAATTGAAAATCACTTTGCAATACATCATTGGACAGAAAAGCTATCTGATGCATTTTTAGGATTTAGTCTACCAATTTACATTGGATGCACAAATATTTTTGATTATTTTCCGGAGGATTCTATAATCCTTGGTGATCCTTCTAGTGCCGTCAATACCTTTGAAATAATCACAAAGGCAATAAAAGATAATATTTACAATTTAGTATTTTCATCGATTCAGGAGGCAAGGAGAAAAGTTCTGTACGAGTACAATCTCTTCCCTACTCTTGCTAAGATTGTGGAGGAAAGGTATGCGCACAACACACGAGATAATTTCAAACACACAAAAGAGATTTGCTCAAGACCTTGCTATTGGAAGAGGTATCCAAGTGCAAGAATTGGTTGCATTATCCAAAAAACTTTCAATACGACAGTAAGGTACATGAAAAACTTCAGTCTTTGATTAATCTTGTGGAACTTAAGTTGTAACTAAAGGAGATCCAGCATCGTATTGGATCTTGTTCGAGCAATTATCTTGTAACCCAATTCTTTGAGGAACTCTTCAAGGTCCGATTTCCATAAGTTTGATTTAACAGTCTCCATTATAATCGATTTAGGTCATAAGGGTTTATCGGCATTATAAAAAAATGAAGTGAGTACGTCTTCCTCCATTCCTTCAATATCAATTTTTAGTACATTAATCTTATTGACTCCTGATTTTTTAACAATGGAAAGCAAAGTCATCATTTCAACCTCCATAAAAATTGGGTTGATCATATTGGGTTCCCTGATGATAAAGTTTGAACCTTGGTCGCCGTCTCGAAGTGCCAATTTGGCACTTCCATTGGCTTTTCCAACTGCTAGATTATAAGTCATAACATTGGAGTCGAAGCCGTTTGTGTGAATATGAAAGTTAATTCTATTACAAAGCAGTAAGTTTGCCTCTACAGCTAGAACTTTTGAAGCACCAAATTTAGCTGCGTGTAGTGAATAATAGCCAGAGTTGGCGCCAAGATCGACCATGATTGAGGAAGAGGGTAATCTCTTTTAAGAAAGTTAATCTCATCGTTCTCGCGGATTCTTGAAGAGAACAGTATTTTTGAG
>JAYOWQ010000036.1:0-16799 GCA_038152055.1 Opitutales bacterium
CAGTGGTTTCCTAAACCGTAGATCGAGGTTCGATTCCTCGTGGGGACGCCAGTTATTAAACTGCAATATTTTTGATTCTTGCTGCCTGTCCGTAAAAGACAATGCTTGTATGAATGGGAGAATTGTTTGAGGTGTTATGGGCAGTTTTGCCACCTTTCCTACTGATGTTTGTAGGTGGGATTGCCAGCAAGATTGAATGCTTGCCTGTTGGAACCGAGTCAACCCTCAGCCGGCTTATCGTACGGGTACTTTATCCGTGTTTCATTCTTCATCAAGTGTTGGGCTCGACCAATCCCGTTCCCGCCAAAGAAGCTTGGCTGACTCCAGTATTTGGTTTTTTCGCAATCTGTCTGGGTTTTGCAATCGCTCATCGGATTGGCAGGTTGATGGCATTGAAAAATACCGAACTTAGACCTTTCCGCTTTTGTTCAGGCATATTCAATTATGGATTTTTTGCTCTGCCAATAGCATCGATCGTATTTGGTGACTTTCTGGTGGTTAAGATTATTCTTTTCAATTTGGGTGTGGAAATCGCCATATGGTCGATCGGAGTATTGGTACTCACTTCTTCAAAATTAAGTTTGGTGCGGTTATTAAATCCACCTGCAGTCTCGGTCCTGCTTGCCTTGATCCTGCAATTCTTTGGCGGTCGCGCTCTTATTCCTGAGCCCATTTGGAACACACTTTCAATGATAAGCGCCTGCTCCATTCCATTTGCTCTGATGGTTATTGGAGCTAGTTTCGCGGATCTCCTGAAGGGTTTTCGTCCGTCCGCTGGTTATCGAGTGGAAGCAGGGGCTTTTCTCTCGAGAAACGTTTTGATTCCTGCCTGCTTCGTTCTTTATGCGGTAGTGGGATGGTTCCCAGAAAATATGGAATGGATGAGCAAGGTTCTAATTGTGCAGGCCGCCATGCCTGCCGGTGTATTCGCTCTTCTCGTGGTCAGGAGTTATTCCGAGTGTAGTGAGACGAGCATCCGAACAATCATGGCAACCATGGTAGGATGCCTGGTGACTTTGCCGGGATGGATTTACTTGGGAGAGCGCGTGTTGCCTGAATGATTCAGGAATCTGTACTTGGGGCATCCTCGTAACGCGATTTGGAATCCAAGGTTTCGAAAACGTTATTCACCTTTCTTCTCAACCGGTTGTATTCCTCGGCATAAATGAGGGAAACAAGATAGTGTTTGAATTCCTTGCGGTCACGGATTATCTTGAGGTCGAGTTCCTCCATTTCTTGAGCAAACTTGATGTGCATCTTGTCTATTTCGCCATCAAATTTTCTAAACTCCCTGTCGATGTGCTGGAGCGCTCGAGAAATCGCGCCCAGTAATTGTTGACTGTTTCTGCAGTCCCGAGAAGTGAAATCATGGAAAGATATGATGCCGGATACGAGCGCTGCCGCAAATGCAGTAATTTCAGCTTCGTTTTTTTGGCTTTCCTTGACTGCCCAACCCTCTATCGCTTTCAGCAGCCTGGATACACACGCGCGGGTTTCTTCGGAATCGGATATATTTACTTCTTCGTCTGACATTTTTTGGGGAGGGTAGTACAATTTAATGAAAAAATTCTGTAATTACAAACTTTGTTACTGTTAATATTTTGAAAGTCGTAAATTCTAATGATTTATAAATTTAACTTTTTCAAGTAATTAGTTAAATCATTTTTCACTACGCCACTCAAAATAAATAATCCTAGAATATTGGGAAATGCCATGCCCAGAATCATGAGATCGGAAAAATCAAGGATGTTGGTCGCAGTAATCACGGATCCTAAGAAAGTAAAGACAAGAAAGAGAAATTTGTAGATGATGGATGAACTATCCCCAAATAAATAGACCCAGCAACGCTCGCCATAGTATGACCAAGAAATCATTGTGGAAAATGCGAAGAGAAAAACGGCGACCGAAAGAAGATACGGGAACCATGGAATTACGCCAGCCATCGCGGCTGAGGTAAGGGCTCCTCCTTGGTTGTTAGCAATAAGAGCGGCATTTGCAGGATCAAGATATGCTCCGGTGATTATGATTACGAGGGCAGTCATCGTGCAAACGACAATGGTGTCTATGAAGGGTTCCAGCAGGGCGACCACGCCTTCCTCAACCGGGTCGGAAACCTTGGCGGCGGAATGAGCGATTGCGGCGGACCCGATACCGGCTTCGTTTGAGAAAACAGCTCGTTTCACCCCGATGATCAAAACTCCTAAAAACCCGCCAAACGCGGCATCCGGGGAAAAGGCTTGTTCGAATATCAGCCCAAATGCTCTGGGAATTTCCGTAAAGTGAGTAACGAGAATGAACAGACAGGCGATCAGATAGATAGCGCACATCAGGGGCACGATGCAGGATGCAACCTTGGCGATACTGCGTATACCACCAAGGATGACCAAACCGACAAGCACAGCCATAAGGATGCCATAAATCCATGAACGTTCATCCAGTGCTGGTACTACGGACTTGATTAAATCAAGGGACTGAACGACCTGAAATGCATTTCCGCCTCCAAGGGAACCACCTATACAAAGGAGGCAGAAAAGACCGGCGAGAAATCCACCCAGTCCCGCAAGTTTCCTTTCCTTCAAACCTTTGGAAAGGTAGTGCATGGCTCCCCCCATGATTCTACCGTCCTTGCGAATTTTTCGATACTTTTGCCCAAGTACGCACTCAGTGAACTTGGACGACATGCCAAGAAACCCAACGAGTATCATCCAAAACGTCGCCCCCGGTCCGCCCGTCCCGATGGCAATTGCAACACCGGCAATATTTCCCAGCCCCACGGTTGCGGATAATGCGGTGGTTAGCGCCTGGAAATGCGAAACCTCGCCAACCTGTTCCCTGTCATCATACTTTCCGCTAACAAGATCGATCGCATGTTTGAACAGACGTACGTTCACAAATCGCATCTTCAAAGTAAAGAACAGGGCTCCGCCAAGCAGCCAGGCCACCACCAGAGGCATTTCCAGTCCGGGGATCGGCCAGAAAAGCAAGGCGGCAATTGGTCCGACCACGTATTCCCCGAAAAAGAAGTTCATTTTTTCCTCCCATCCTGAACTGCCGTTTGATTTAGCCGAGACGACTATCGGACTGAGAGGCAGAAGCAGGCAAGATAATGATTTCATCCAAAAAGAGTTTTTTCCGCAACTTTGAGATTTCCCTTCGTTCAGGGCAAGGGTTAAGCTAGTAAAAGATGGAAATACCAAATCTTTTTCTCAAGTGAGTACCATTCGCTTGCATCTTCTGCGAGAATGGTCGGGGTGGTTCGGCTGTTCCTTGTTCTTTTTACTGGGAACGATCTTTCTTTTCGTTTGGGTTGAGGATTCAGGCCGAATTTTTCCCGATGGTAGCCATGATTGGTGGATATTTCTTTTTTTATGGATTCTTCAATATCTACCCTGGTTACTCCCGTTATGTTGTCTGTTGGCGAGTTTGTTCGCGCTGGCGTTTCTCAAAAAAAGAGGGGAGTGGATGGCGATGCAATCCAATGGGATTTCCCCCTTCGGTTCCCTTCTTTGGGTGGGCCTGGCAGGAATTGCAATTTCGGTTGCCTGCGGATGGTTGTCCAAGGCGGAATTGTCTTTTGGCGAAGAAAACCGGTCGAGCAAGATTGGTTCTCTCAAAATGAGAATCGGTCATGAAAGACTTTGGTATTTTCGGGAATTTGATATTCCGACCAGATCGGGCACGGACGTGCAACTGTTTTGTTATGGAGACGAAGGGGAGGACCTCATGCGCATACGGGCTGAGTCGGCGAGATGGGAAGACGGCGTGGGATGGACGTTTGAAAAGGGCAGGTTCCTGGGATTCTTTACCGGTCTTGGTCTTCCCGTGCCTGCTGTTGACGGTAAATCGATCGTTTGGGAAAAATCTTCGATCACGGATATTGACGGTGGAACCTTGCGTGGGTCCAAGAGTCCGGGGATTAATAGATCTTTCGATCATTTGAGCGGTGTGGGATTTGAGGACGATCCATTTCCCCATGCGCTACTTTCGGAAAAACCCAGAAACCTCGGGGTCAAGGAACTGCAACGGGTGATCGAGGATTATCCTCAACCGGATGCTCGTGAGCTTGCACCTTACCGTTTGAGGTTTGCCCAAATCGGGTGGAGCGGTCCTGCATGCCTGATTGGACTGCTGACTGGCTTGGTCCTAGGGATCAGCCGGTTTTCTTCTTCACCACCCAAACTTGCGGGTATTGCCCTTTTGGGAAGTCTGGCCTTTTATTCCATTCGTACACTTTCGGATTCTATGGGCGAACAGATGATTCTTTCGCCCGAATTAGCCGGATCGTTACCTTACTTCTTATGCCTACTTGGATTAGCGTTTTTTCTTGGTTTGGACAGGAGAAACTAAATTAACTCTCAACTTCTCTTAATTGGATGCTTTCGACCACCTTTCCATCCGCAAGTACGTTGGTAACCGTTACGATTTGATCCCCATTCTCAACAAGTTCTTTTTCTTTCAATCTTTTTATCGCTTCCTGAATGGTAATTTCAGGGTCCTGTGAGAAGTCCATCAGGAAGGGCTCGATCCCCCAAATCAGGCGCAGGCGCCGATGTAGACCCGGTATGTCGGTAAAGGCAAACAGGGGTGCTCCGTTGGGTCTGAGAGCTCCTAGTTTGGCGGCAAGATCCCCACTGCGGGTAAAAACGAGAACGGCGGCATTTTCCATGCGCAAGGCAAGCATGGCCGCCGACCGGAGCATTTTTGCCTTTGGGCGGAACAAACGGATGCTCTCGGAAAGAACGGGGGGTAATTCACGTTCTATGCGGGAGGAGATACGCTTGAGCATGCGCACGCACTCTATGGGGTATTTCCCGGTGGTTGTTTCTCCGCTGAGCATCACGCAGTCCGCCTCTTCGTTGATTGCATTGGCAACGTCGCTTATTTCCGCCCGTGTGGGAACGGGAGATTCAATCATGGACTCGAGTAGATGGGTGGCCACGATTACTGGCTTTCCCTTGGCCAGACAAACCCCTACGGATTTTCGCTGAATGATAGGAAGTTCTTCGAATGGACACTCGATACCAAGATCTCCCCGCGCGATCATCAATCCATCCGCCGCGGATACGATTTCCTCAAGATTGCTGACTCCCTGTTGGTCCTCGATTTTCGCAATTACTTGGGCTGCGGAATCGTGGTCCTTTAAAAAGCTCTTGAACAAGTCAATGGCGTCTGCATCACGGGTGAAGGAAAGAGCGAAAAAATCATGTTCGCAATCGATCCCGACCAAGGCATCTTTTCTGTCCTTCTCAGTCAGGGAAGGAAGTCCGGTCTCGATACCTGGTAGATTGACGTGCCTTCTGCTTTTTAATTCCGCGTCCTGCAAGACACGGCATCTTACACAATTCGGAGATATCTCGACAACGAGAAGTGGGATCAGTCCATTATCGAGCAGGACGTTGTTACCCTGTTCAAGGTGCTCGTGCAATTTGTCGTAATTTACTTCAATCTGCCAGGCCTCTCCAACCCTAGGGGGTTCGGGTTGCGGCGCAAAAACCAGATCCACCAAATCTCCGCGTTTCAATGATATCGCGGATGCTAGATAACCTGTGCGAATTTCCGGTCCCTTGACGTCCATGAGAATGGCGGGTTCCCGGCCCAACCGCTCCCCAGTTCGACGTATGCGACCCGTAATCTCGCGAATCCAGTCATGGGTAGCATGGGCCATGTTGAGTCTAAGGACGTCAACCCCTTCCCGAATCAATGATTCGAGCATTTCCTCCGACTCGGTTGCCGGACCGATGGTCGCGATGATCTTGGTCTGTCTTTCGATCGGTCTCACACCCCTACCGGTTGCGCCGTCGCTGGATCGATGACATAGGTGGAGAAACGCTTTCCCTGACCGGGCAGGTCACGAAATCTTCTACGTACCAGGTCGACGTCGTTACAGTCCTGGCTCAGATGCATAAGAAAAATCTCTCTCCAACATGCATTCTCGGTGGATTCGAGCAGCTCGAAGGTGGTTTGGTTGGAGAGATGTCCGTGTCTTCCTCGAATTCTTTGTTTGAGGCTCCAAGGTCTTTTCTCATCCTTTTCAAGCAGATCCGTGCAATGATTCGCTTCGATCACGAGGATGCTCGCCTGTCGAATTCTTTCCCTTACCAAGGTGGGCACGAATCCTAGATCCGTAACCCATGCCAGACTGGAATGGGGATCGAACAGATCGTCCGTTCCCCATTCGAAAAAGAAACCCACAGGGTCGTAAGCATCATGGGGAACACTGAATGGATGGATCTTCAGGTCCTGAAAGGTAAAGACTTCACCTGTTTGAAAGCGCTTCCAATTCGGGCGTCTGGGAAGTTTCGGCTGGATGGCTTCGATGGTATCCCGGTTGGCGAAGATCGGCAGGTTCATGTATCTGGACAATCCGCGAACTCCTGCACTATGATCATTGTGCTCGTGGGTAAGAAAAACGGCATCGAGTTCTTCGATGTCCATGCCTTCTTCCGATAGCAGGAACTTCAATTTCTTGCCGGAAAGTCCGGCATCGATGAGGATTTTTGACTTTCCCGTATTCAAGAGAGCTGCATTTCCGGAACTGCTAGAACCCAATATTTTAAATTTCGTTTCCACCTCTCTGTAACCTTAGTAATGTGATCAATATGCAATCAATCACAAATTGTGGAAACGGAAAGATTTGAGGTTTGTCATGGATGAATTCTTTGATTGGGTGGATCGTAACGACAGGGTGATCGGGGTCGCCAGCCGGGAAGATGCTCATCGGCAAAGGCTCTTTCACCGCGCGGTGCATATTTACGCCGCTGGGGATGCGGGTGGATTGATTTTACAAAAACGCAGCGAGGTAAAGGATCTTGAGCCGGGTAGGTGGACAGTCAGTTGTTCCGGGCACGTGGATCGAGGGGAATCTTATTTGCAGGCCTCCTTGCGGGAAATGCAGGAAGAACTGGGTGTGGTTTTGGAAGCTTCGGACTTGAGGGAATTATTGCGTTCCGACCCCTCTGTGGAAAATGGTTTTGAATTCGTACGTTCGTATGAAGCTCAAATATCCGTTCGCCCTACGCCTGATCCTCAAGAAATTTCTGAAATTCGCGAACTTGGTCTGTCGGATTTGGATGAATGGATCATGCGAGAACCGGAAGCGTTCGCCACTTCCTTCCTTCACCTTTTTCCACTGGCCCGTAAAAGATTTTCGCTTTCCTACATCAAGGACAACTGACCGTCTTCGGCTCCCGCTCCAGGGAGGATCCCGCTTGCCTCCCAGCCCTTGGGCGTAAGTACACGACCCTGCGGGGTGCGCTTCAAATAGCCTTCCTGTATGAGAAAGGGTTCGTGCACCTCTTCGAGGGTATGTTCCTCTTCGTTGACAGCCACCGCTATCGTTCCCAGACCCACGGGTCCACCCTTGTAATTTGCAGCCATGGTTCTAAGAATCCGTTTGTCCATTTCGTCAAGTCCTTGCCCGTCAATTTCCAGTAGCTCAAGGGCAAGCGAGGCGATTTCACGATTGATGGATCCGTCAGCGCGTTGTTCCGCATAGTCTCTGGCAAAATGAATCAAATTGTTCGCTATTCTGGGAGTTCCGCGCGCACGGGCGGCAATTTCCTCGGCGCCCTTCTGGTCGACCGGACAGTCCAACAGCTTGCAACTTCTTAGAACGATTTTGGTTAGGTCTTCCCGCCCATAATAATCCAAGCGTGTCTGCAGGGTGAAGCGGCTGCGCATGGGAGCGGAGAGGAGTCCAACGCGGGTGGTCGCCCCGATCAGGGTGAAGCGAGGTATTTCCAGCCGCACGCTACGGGCATTGGGGCCTTGATCGATCATGATGTCGATTCGAAAATCTTCCATCGCGGAATAGAGGTATTCCTCGACCGTCTTGGGTATGCGATGAATTTCATCGATGAATAAGATATCGCCTCCTTGCAGATTGGTAAGCAGACCGGCGAGATCGCCCGGTTTGTCAATGACCGGGCCGGAAGTTATTCTAACCTCCCTGCCAAGCTCATGTCCTATGATATGGGCGAGGGTCGTCTTCCCCAGCCCCGGAGGTCCGCAAAGAAGGACGTGCTTAAGGGCTTCCTCCCGCTTGGCCGCGGCTCCCACCATCACCTGCAAGCGCTCGACGGTTTTCGGCTGACCGGTAAAATCATCGAAGGACGGGGGGCGTAACGCAGCTTCCACTTCGAAATGCGATTGAAGCGAATCCTCGAAAAAATTTCTTCCTTTTAGTGGTTCCTCGTTCATGATTTTCGATCAGGCTACGTTATCCGTCGGGCTACGAAAGGCGGGGGGACGCTCGGATTCTGGCAGTCGCTCGATCTCCGCCCCCAAGCGGCCGAGCTTTTTGTCCAATGATTCATATCCACGGTCCAAGTGATAAATTCGATGTACCCAAGTCTCTCCATCCGCGACCAAGCCGGCAAGGATTAACGCCGCGCTTGCCCGTAAGTCCGATGCCATTACAGGAGCTCCACTCAAGGGTTTTCCTCCGCGAACGATCGCATTGGGCCCTTCCAGTGAGACTTGAGCTCCCATCCTCAATAACTCCGGTACATGCATGAATCGGCTTGGGTATATTCTTTCGGTCAGGATGCTCAGGCCGGGAATGGTACAGGCAAGGGCGCATGCCTGAGCTTGCAGATCCGTAGGGAATCCGGGGTAGGGAAGGGTAATGATTTCAAAAGGTTGCAGACCGGCAGGACATACGGAAACTTCCACTCCATCTTCTCCCTTGCCTTCCATATTGATCCCGCATTCCTTCATTACCTTGGAGAACGCGCCCAAGTGATTTTGCTGAATCCCTCGAACCCGGATCTTGCCCCGGGTGATGGCGCCGGCAAGAACGTAGGTTGCCGCCTCAATACGATCGTGGATCACCCGGTGTTTGCAGCCCTTCAAGCTTTCTACACCTTCGATCTTAAGAATATGCGAACCGGCTCCTGATATTTTCGCTCCCATTTTCACAAGCATTTCACAAAGGTCCACGATTTCGGGCTCGCAGGCAGCTCCGTCCAATAAAGTCACTCCTGGCGTGAGTACGGCGGCCATGATTGCATTTGCAGTGCCCGTTACCGTACTGCCATGCCTGCCCCCGATGAAGATGGATGCAGCCCTCATGTTCGTCGCGTCCACTTCCACCACCCCTTGGTTCAGGGAAACTTTCGCTCCCATTTCCTCAAGGGCCCGTAGGTGCAGATCGATCGGACGATGCCCGATTACACAACCCCCTGGCATGGGAATTTTAGCCCGTTTCAACCGGGCGACAAGAGGGCCCAGCAAACATACGGATGCCCGCATTTTGCGGACGAGTTCGTAGGGTGCGTCCGGTTGCAGTTCTCCGGGCTTAATCTTCCACTCGTTTCTGCCCAGTCGTTCGACCTTGGCTCCAAGATGAACCAGGATCTCCGCCATGAACCTGACGTCGCTCAAGTCAGGGACATTTTCCAAAACCGTCTCGCCATCACTTAACAATGCAGCTGAAAACTGGGGAAGGGCGGCGTTTTTCGATCCGCTTACCCAGACATCTCCCTGCAATTCACGTCCTCCCCGTATCCTTAGTAATTCCATCGATCAAGGTTGGAGGTGGAAATGATTCCTGGCTGTTTTCTGGCTTGTTAACTCAGCGGTTCATCCACCGAAAATCTTGCCGAGAAATCCCTTTAGTCCGGATGGTTTGTCCGTTTTCCTCTCGGAAGGTTTGTCCTTGCTCCGTTTGTTTTTTTTGGAGTTCCCCATGTTTTCGGAGGTTTTTCTGGGGGAACGGGATGGATTGCCGCTTCTTCCCTTGCGTTTGGGGGATCGGCGATTTTTCTGTTCCTCCGTTCCATTGGACTCGTTTCTGTCGTCCGGACGAGAGTCACCGTCGAAATTTCGACTCTTTTGTTCGTTTCTTCTGGCAGGCCGACGATTTTTCCGACGATTTTGTCGATCATCACCGCGTCCTTCTCGGCGCTGAAAACCGTTCTCTCCTTTTCTGGGAGAGGCAACGGATTCTCCCTCGGTCCTTGAGCGAGGGCTGTAATTGCTTAAATCATCCGAGAGCGTTGATATATTGGAAGGATTTATCTCCCCTACAGGAGCTTTGGGAGCCGGGGAAGAGTCGTTTTCCAGAGGCTTTTCGTTTGGTCTGTGCCAACGTGAACGAATTCTTGATTTCATATAGTGGTTGATTGATAATTCTTGAGATTTCGACCCGTGTAAGAGCGGCCCTTTGATCGGGCGGTTGGTCTAGGCGACCGGCGGAGACGAACTGCTTCGCAAAGCAAACAACACCACTATAACCGGAAGGACCTTCCGACAAGGCAAAAGAATTTACAAGATCGAGCGAAACCACTTGCCTTGGGCTCGATCAAAGTCATTAAGATTTTGGGATGGATAAATTGGAAAACATTTTCGAACTCCAGGATACCTTGAATCGGAGGATTGGAGTGAATATGGACGAGATGAACGACGAGGACCGGGCGAAATGGATTCTAAACTACGTGCGGGCCATGCAACAGGAACTTGCGGAGCTTACTGATTCAGTGCCATGGAAATGGTGGGCCAAGTATCAGGAGTTCGACAAGCAGAATGCGAAGGTGGAAATCGTGGACTTGTTTCACTTTCTGATCTCCCTCGCCCAGGTGATGGGAATGTCAGCCGAAGACGTGCACGAGGCATATCTGAAGAAAAACAAGGTTAATCACAACCGCCAGGAAAGCGGATATTCGAAAAAGGACGAAGACGACTCTCGGCACATATAAATACAGGTCGGTAATATCAGCGTCCCAATACAGAGCCGAATTACCGGGTAATGAACCCGGGGTGGATCAGGTACGGTGGGTAGATGGATTCAAAGCGTTGCCAGCAAAGCGGAACAACGGGACTTTTTCCTGGCAACCTTGTTTGGATGAACGAGCTTTTTCTTGGCCGCTTTGTCGAGGGCGGAAATTAGATCGTTCGCCGACTTGCCCGCAGAGTCCTTGTCTTTGGATTCAATAGTGGCGAGAAAAGTCTTTTCCAGAGTCTTTAGCCTGCTTGATACGGAACGGTTGCGCAGATAATTTGCTCCGTTCTTGCGGATGTTCTTGAGTGCTGACTGGGTATTTGCCATAGCGATCTAAAAAATTACATTATGCAAGTTTCGTCAACTTGAATATGTGGTCTGAAAAAAAGGATTCCGAGAAGCTGTAAGCCGGATTCTGTAAGCCAAATGGAAAGATTTCCATCTAACCCGTCATTCATTTATCTATCTGACACAATGGTCAAATCCCCGCCAGAGCGGGGTGCGACGTACCCGAAACCATAGACGGGCAGCCCGGTTTCCTATTTCGTCTTGCATCGGATTGGGTTTACCATGCCCGTTCGATTGCTCGAAAGGCGGTGGGCTCTTACCCCACCTTTTCACCCTTGCCTCACAAGTGAGGCGGTTTGTTTTCTGTGGCACTGGCCGTGAACTTGCCTTGATACAAGCCCCCCCCGCTTTCGTAGGGAATCCTGCCCTGTGATGTCCGGACTTTCCTCTCGAATGCCCGAAAGCATTCAAGCGAATGACCGCTTCTCGGAAATTTTTGTAAGGTTCATTCATGAAATCGGTTCGCCATTTTTTGCCCGGGATGGTCCGTTTTCAACTTCATCTCTCAACGTAAACGATTCGACCGCATTGATCGCACTGGGTGATTTTTTGCTCAACCAGGACGGAGGAGACGACGTCGTTGGATACTCGAAGGTGGCAACCAGTGCACTTTTGGTCTTCGATCGGAGCCATGTAGGGTGGGCGGGACACGATCTTGCTCACGCGGTCGTAAGTTGAAAGGAAGACAGGCTCTATGCCCTCCCTCGTTTCCTCTATTTCCTTCCCAAGATCTTCGAGTTCCTGCTTTTTTTCATCTTCCTGCGCCGCCCGTTCATCCCTCTGTCTCTGCAAGTCCGCGACCCGCACGGAAATTTTTTGCTCGGCGATTTCCGCAGTCTGGCGAGCGTCGTCTATCTTTACGAGTACTTCAATCTGTTCGTTTTCCAGTTCATCGGCCTTGGCCAGAAGCGAAGCAATTTCGTTTTCCAAAGCCTGATATTCTTCGTTCTTCTTCACCTCCAGTTGCCGGTTCTTTTGGCGGGTCACCGCTTCGTTAATAGAAAGAATTTCCTTTTCCAATCCATTGTTTTTCGTTTCCAGGGCCTTCCACTCGGTTAGCGCGGACTCCACGGATTCCTGCTCGATCCTGATTTTTTCATCCATCGATACAAGTTCCTGCGGGAGTCTTTCCAGTTCGGATTTAAGTTTTTGATACCTGCGGTCACGGCCGTGCAAAAGTAGCAGTCGTTGGAAGTCTTGGTCTTGAAAAAGCATAGGTAGTGTGGGAATTCTTGGGTAATTATATTTCTTAAATGCCTTGTTTTCGACAAAGTACAAGAACTTAGGGCATCAACTGAGCATATGCCCCTTTTCTAATTGCCAAACCCTGTACATGAAGAATGGTAGATGTTTGAATGAATGATTCCATCGAATCGAGAATTAACCAAGCCGTGCTTGAGTTCACCCTCGGGGACGAAAAGGGAGCCGAGAACGCGCTCCTTTCGATCTTGGAGGGTGCGTCGGATAATGCCGATGCCCTGCGCGCCCTGGCCGAGGTGCGTCTTGCACGGGGGAATCTCGATGGTGCCGAAGAGGCTTGCCGCTTGGCTCTGGTCCACAACCCCGATGACCTGACCTCGACCGTCAGTCTTGCCCGAATATTGGTGGCAAAGGGCGACAAGGAAGGAGCTGAAGCGGCATCGGCGCAAGCCAGGGTGCTCGGATGGAAGGATGAACTTGCTCAAGACGGCACGAGTGATTAGCATTCGAACTTTCAAAATTTTTCCTGAATCACTCTCATGCAAACGACCAAAAAGCACAGCTTGGAATTCGAAAAGCCCCTTCATGCTCTGGAACAACAACTTGAGGAACTGCAAAAGTCTTCTCAAAGCTCGGATCTCGATT
This sequence comes from Opitutales bacterium, assembly GCA_038152055.1. Taxonomy (GTDB): domain Bacteria; phylum Verrucomicrobiota; class Verrucomicrobiia; order Opitutales; family Seribacteraceae; genus Chordibacter. The sequence goes on from JAYOWQ010000036.1 coordinate 12,914, forward strand.
TCAGTTCGGAAATCAAGGCAATCGAAGCAAAGATAGAGAAAACGAAACGGGAAGTATACACCAACCTGACGCCTTGGCAGAAGGTTCAGCTTTCCCGGCACCCCAACCGTCCGTATTCTCCCGATCTGATTCGCCGCGCATTCGAGGATTTCGAGGAATTGCATGGGGATCGACTGTACAAGGATGACCAGGCGATCTTTGGCGGACCTGCATCTCTGGATGGTAGAAAGGTAATGATCATCGCTCAGCAAAAGGGCAGAAACACCGAGGAAAACCTGGAGCGTAATTTTGGATGTCCCAATCCCGAGGGTTACCGCAAGGCTTTAAGACTTATGAAAATGGCGGATCGGTTCAGGTTGCCCATTATTTCCTTGATCGATACCCCCGGCGCCTATCCTGGCATCGGGGCCGAGGAAAGGCACGTTGCGGAAGCAATCGCGGTGAATTTACGGGAAATGGCCACCTTTACCGTACCGATAGTGGCAGTCGTGATTGGAGAAGGGGGGTCCGGGGGTGCCTTGGGGGTTGCGGTCGCCGATCGTGTTCTGATTTTCGAGAATGCATACTATTCCGTAATTTCGCCTGAAGGGTGCGCCGCCATTCTTTGGAAGGACAGGGCCTATGCCGCCGATGCCGCCCAGGCACTCAAGCTTGAAGCCCGGGAACTGGTGAAATTGGGTATCGTCGACCGGGTGCTTGACGAACCCACGGGTGGGGCTCACCGGGACTGGGACGCCACCGCGGAGGAACTCAGAAGCGCATTGATCGTTGAACTGAACGACCTATCGAAAATATCCCCGGAAAAACTGCCCGATTACAGGTACGACAAGTTCCGCAAGATGGGCAAGATTCTTTAAGGAAACAAGGCCCGACTTTTACCAGGCCCCGGCGGGGTTTAATAAGCCAAGGGCTCGGGAGCCCGGGATTCCACACGATCGTTCTGATCGATGACGTCGATTATACTGTTTCTCAAGCGGTTGCGTACACGCAGAGAGGATTCGATCTCGCGCTGCAGATTGGCATTGTCATCGGTCAGGTAATCGATTTTTCGGTTCAACTGCTGCTCCTTGATTTTCGATTCCGACAATTGTTCGGAAATGAGAAGGTTTTCATTTTCGAGAATGGTCGTACGGTTGAGGAGTACCTGCTCGCGTCCCAGAACCTCGGAAAATTCCGCTTCCAACTGTCTGGTCTCGGTAAGTAGACGCTGGTAATCGCTCGTGCCCAGTTCCTCAAGTTCCTGAATCTTGCCATTGAGGTCGGCAATCCGATTTTCCAGTGTGGCGAGTTGTTGTTTCAAATATCTCTCGCTTGCGACCGCCTGGTTGAGTTGGGCTTCCAACTGGGATGAACGTTCCTTGAAAAACGCCCTGTCCTGATGGAGGGAACCGGTTTGCGAAAGCAAGTTCTGGTTTTCCTTGTCGATTTCCTCAAGCCGGTTTACCAGATTTCGTTCATTTGCTTCGATACCTTCGATTTCTATTCTCATTAGATCGACGGATTCAAGCATTGCCTGTTTGTCCGCTTCAAGTGATCTGTTTTTGGCGAGCAATTCCTCATTCGATCGGCGCAAACCATCGAGTTCACCACTCGAACGGGCGTCCTTTAGGCCAAGACTGCCAAGTTGGGAGCGAAGGATGGCAAGTTCCTCCTTGTTGACGAACCCATCATTGATCAGTTCCTGATTGCGGTTGGCGAAGGTTTCCACCTGTTTGCGCAAATCATCGTTGGCGGCCTGTACCAGACGGGCGTTCTGTTCGTTTCTTTGAGCGTCGAACATCAACTCGGTATTTATTTTCTGGAGTTCCTCGATTTGTTCGTTGAGCACGGATACTTGGGCTTCCAGTTGACTGACACGGCTTTCGTCATCCGCATTTTCCATTTCCATGATCGATAGTTTGTCGTCGCTGATCGAGAGCAAGCCATTGAGTCGGGCGATTTCCTGCCTCGCGTTGAGCAGGCTTTCGCGCAAGACGTCCTCCTCTCCCTGAAGCAGGGAAACTTCGTTTTCTGCCTGTCTCAAGGAATCCTTCAAGTCGCGAAGCTGGATGGTGGAGGTTTCCTGATCCACACCCAATCCCGCCAACTTGTTGTTAAGATTGGCGTTTTCCTTGAGCAATCTCTCTACCTTGGCGGATAGTTGCTTGTTTTCTACGTCCGTCTCCGTCGCGTCCTTCTTCAAATTGCTCAGCTTGCGTTCGGCGGTTGTCTTTGAAAGCTCGAGGTTGCGAATTTTCGAAAGCGTGCTCTCTTCCACAGTGCCCGCGTTTTCCAGAGCGTTTTTCAATCTCCTGTTTTCCAGAACCAATTCCTTGTTCTTTTGATCCAGGGACTGTTCCTCTCCTTTCACTTCCTGAAGTTGACGGCGCAAGCGCGCATTCGTGTCATCGAGAAATTGGTTGCTGTTGACCTTGCGCATACCCTCCTGTTTGAGTTTCACGATCTGGGTTTCAAGGGCCGCTACTTTGGCAAGCGCCTCGTTCAGTTCGTTCCGCAAAACGACCTCGGTATTGGAGGTTGGGGCTGGAGCTGGCGCGGAGGCGCGGGATTGTACGAGAGATTTCGTTTTCTCGATCAAGGCATTGTGCTTGGACGCCAATTCGTTGTACCTTTGGATGAGGAATTCGGGATCGCGCAACTGAGAATCGGTTTGGCCGTGTACGATTCCGGGATGCCCTAGAGTTACCAGCGCCAGGCAGCCGAGGGTTACTGTTATGGTTCGTAACATCTTATAATGCGTAGTTTTTTCTTTGGAATAGCAAAACCGCCTGCATGGCAAGCGTGAGTTATCAAGAATTTGAAAAAGGGTCGAAAAAACCGAACTTTCCTATTTTGCAAAATCATTGAGCTCAACGATTTTCAATCGTTCACAACTTTGCCTGCGCGCAGCAGACGGTCGCGGATGGCAAGCCCGAGCCCGCCCGAGGATGCGTCAGGCAGGAGAAGAATCAATCGGCTGGCCTTCATGCCATCGGCCCGAATCAAGATGTCGTACAGGTTGCGAGCGATATCTTCGAGGTTTCCATCCTCAGAAGCCGCCAGATACGCGAGACCCAGATCCTCCATTTTCTTTCGCCACTCGATTTCGGATGGCACGATGAACAGATCATTCGCTCCATCCGGTTTGTCATAGAGAACCTTGCTCAGGGATTCATGCAGGAACAACGGGGTTTCAGGAGAATAATGAAGACTTCCGGTCCCCGGGCTCTTGGCAGGGCGTGAAGCGTCCGTCCTTTCCACTTCCTTGAACGAGGAGGACGGGGAGAGGTCCTTGGTGTTGAGGGCGTCTTCGATCATTTCAGGGGTTACGGGTCCGTACCTTAGAATTCTTGGCTGATTGTCACTTAAATCGATTACGGTCGATTCCAGGCCCATGGCGCATGGTCCGCCATCGAGAACGGGCGGACTTTTCCGTCCGAACAATTCGATAACGTGCTCCGCTCTTGTTGGACTCGTTCGGTTGGATGGGTTGGCGCTCGGGGCGGCGAGGGGTTGCTCCAATTCCTTGAGAATTTGCCGGAAAACCGGATGGGCGGGAGACCGTAGAGCTACGGTATTTCCTCCTCCCGTTAGCAATGTGGGTACGACCTCTTTTTTGGGTACTACGATCGTAAGTGGTCCCGGCCAAAATAGATCGCACAGTCTGCTTGCAGAATCGTTGAAATGAGCGATTTCTTCGGCTCGCTCTCTGTCGGGCAGGTGTACGATCAAGGGATTGTTCGCCGGTCTGCCCTTGAGAGCGTAAATTTTTTCGACAGTGTCAGGTACCAAGGCCAGTCCGGCAAGCCCATATACCGTTTCAGTCGGTAAGGCAACTACGTCACCCTGTTTTAAACGGGCGACCGCATCATCCAATGAGATGAGCAATCGACTCGTTTGGTAGAAA
>JAYOWQ010000037.1:0-15006 GCA_038152055.1 Opitutales bacterium
GACTTTTGTCGGGAGAAGTACTAAGTGGTCAACTTTTTAATGGTGGAAACGCAACGGATTCGCAATTTTTGTATCATCGCCCACGTCGATCACGGCAAGACAACTTTGTCCGATCGGCTGCTTGAGCGTACCCAAACCGTAATGCAACGTGAAATGAAGGACCAGTTGCTTGATTCCATGGACTTGGAGAGGGAGAGGGGAATCACGATAAAATGTCACCCTGTGACCATGAGATACCGGGCCAAGGACGGGAATGACTACCTCTTTAATCTTATCGACACTCCCGGTCACGTCGATTTCGCCTACGAGGTCTCACGCAGTCTCGCCGCTTGCGAAGGCGCCTTGCTATTGATCGACGCTTCCCAGGGAGTCGAGGCTCAGACTCTCGCAAACGCTCAGCTTGCTGACAATCAGGGCCTTTCCATCATTCCCGTAATCAATAAGGTTGATTTGCCCAGTGCCGACGTTGAGCGGGTTTCGAATCAAATTGAGGAAATCCTGGCCATACCTGCCGATGATGCAATCCTTGCAAGTGGAAAATCTGGAATTGGCGTGGATGACATACTCGAAGCCGTGGTCCATCGTCTGCCAGCTCCAAGATGGACGCAACATGATCATGCAAGAGCTCTCATCTTTGACAGTCAGTACGATGCGTATCGGGGTGTAATTTGTTACCTGCGCGTATTTTCCGGTAGCTTTGCCTTGAACTCCGGTCTTCTCTTGATGAGCGACCATCGCAAAACTCAAGTCAAGGAACTTGGAACCTTCGTCCCCGGTCCCTCGCCCAAACCGACTTTGAGCGAGGGGGAAGTCGGTTATGTCGTAACGGGAATTCGCGACGTTGCCGACATCAAGATAGGGGACACCCTGACCCTCTCCGACGACCCCGCCAAGGAAATGCTGCCAGGCTACAAGGAGGTTCGGCCGATGGTTTTCAGCGGACTATATCCGCTCGACACCTCGGATTACGAAAAACTAAAGAAAAGCGTGGGCAAGCTTCGTCTCAACGATGCCTCCTTCAGTTATCAGTCAGAAACCTCGGTAGCCTTGGGATTTGGATTTCGTTGTGGATTCCTTGGCTTGCTCCATATGGAAATCATTCAGGAGAGATTGAGAAGAGAATACGAACTGGACCTTATTTCCACTTACCCAAGCGTTGTCTATCGGGTCTTTTTGACGACGGGCAAAGTCATCGAGGTCGACAATCCTCTTGAACTCCCTGACCCATCTGAAATTGATAAGATCGAAGAACCGACCATCGTAGCCCGAATTCACGCTCCCAACCAGTCAATCGGAGACCTCTTGGCCTTAGTGACTGAAAAACGAGGCACATGTAGTAACACTGAAACGATTGACGAAACCAGGGTAATGCTTACCTGCCATCTTCCCTTGAATGAAATCCTCGTTGATTTCAATGATCGGCTGAAGAGCGTGACCCACGGATATGGTTCCATGGATTATGATATGGCCGATTATCACGAATCATCTCTTGTCAGGATGGAAATTCTGGTAAACTCGGAACCGGTCGACGCATTTTCCACCATCGTTCATCGGGACAAGGCGGAGAACAGGGGTAGGGCGCTTTGCTCGAAATTAAAGGAAATTCTTCCCCGACAACTTTTTAAAATCGCCCTGCAGGCTGCAATTGGGGGGAAAGTCGTAGCTCGAGAGACCATAAGCGCCATGCGTAAGGACGTTACGGCAAAATGCTACGGTGGAGACATTTCTCGCAAAAGAAAACTATTGGACAAGCAAAAGGAAGGAAAGAAAAGGATGAAGCAAATAGGAAGCGTAAACATTCCCCAAGAAGCCTTCGTACAAATACTCAAGAGTTCGAATTGATCCCTTGCTTTCGTTTGCCTACTATTGACCGATCAATGACTGATTCAATGGATGACAGGAGGGCTACCCGACGCGAACGCAAGGGAGCCAAGGAATTATTGAGAATTGGCCTGAAAGTATGGTTATACCGCAAGGACAGACTCCCACCGATTGAAGAAAGGGCCTTGAAAATCGCCAATCAAGGACTCCAGGAAGCATTACGGGACAAACACGTGAACGCCAAAAAGCTCGATAAAAAGGCCCGCATCCTAGATGAGTCATTAAGGAAGTCGGGAGCTTATTATTACCATCGAAAAAATTGGGTCGAGAACGTGGAGATGCTTTTGGTAGCCGCCATCGTCATCCTGGGTATCCGCAGTTTCTTCGTTCAGCCTTTCATTATTCCGACAAATTCGATGTATCCATCATTTTATGGCATGCAACCGCATGTCTATGAGAACGAAGATCCGCCCAATATCGTCCAACGGGTTGCCGATAAAATACTGCTTGGGGCCTCTCACTATCGTTTGGAATCAGAATCATCGGGCTCCCTTTATCTAGTATTGCAGAATGGTGGAAGCCACTCCTACGTACGGCAAAACTTTCCCGACGGACGCTTTTTCATCATTCCAAACATGGCTCGTGAATATCTTTTCGAAATCGGAGGCAAGGAGCATAAATTGCTAGTACCAGCGGAATTTGACATGGATGAATTGCTGGCCCGAAAATTCGCGGGAATTGATAATTTGCGAGACTTGCCAATGGTAATCGGGCAAGACGAATCAATTGCCCGTGGAAGGTTGAAGTTATCGGAAAAAAAGTTTTCCAAGGGCGACATTCCCATGGCCTTTGATATTCTTCTGGGCGATGCCTTGTTTGTCGATCGCATGAGCTATAATTTCATCAGTCCGCAAGTTGGTGATCCAATTGTATTTCGTACCGGTTCGATTGACGAATTCAACCGAGAGATCGGAACGCAAGCTCCCTCAAGAATTGGTGAAGACAAGTATTACATCAAAAGACTCGTCGGTAAACCTGATGACGAACTGCAAATAAAGGTACCACCTAGTATTTTTACCAATGGCACCGATCTTAGAAAAGGGGTTCCTGGCATTCTTTACAGAAACAAACTGCCCATTGCCGGTTCTAATGCATTCGAACAAAATCTTAGGCAATGCGAAGCATTTGAATCCAATGGAGGTTCATCCCTTCTTTGTGGATATCCCGCATACAGGGCGGAAGGATTACTGACCAATCAGCAATTGCTCAAAGTGCCAAGCAAGTTCGATAAAAACAATCCTACCGGGAAGAGCGGCTATTTTGCCATGGGTGACAATTCCACCGATAGTCTGGATGGTCGTCACTGGGGATTTGTTCCCGAGAACGAACTCATCGGACGGGCTCTTTTTCTTTACTATCCATTTACAAAGCGCTGGGGCCCAGCCGACTAATTCGCACAATATGCATTATGTCTAATCAGTGTCACGATTGAGACCAAATGAAAGTAAAGTCTGAATGGTTGAGTCATCGTGGATGTGGCGTATTACTTCACCCTAGTTCGCTTCCTGGTAGTTATGGGATTGGAAATCTTGGAAGCATTTCCAGAGAATGGATTGATTTTCTTGCGGACGCTGGTTTCTCTCACTGGCAGACATGCCCAGTAGGTCCAACAGGTTACGGGGATTCGCCCTATCAGGTATTTTCATCATCTGCCGGCAATCCTTATTTCATTGATTTGTCAGCTTTGGTCGAAAATTCATATCTAGAACATGAGGATGTGGTAACCCTAAGATCTCTCTCCGGTGAACGAATTGATTACGGCGAACTCTACCAGCTGTTTTTCACCCCGTTGAGAAAAGCGTTCGATGCTTTCAAGAAAAACCCATCGAGCCTCGAGGATTCGTATGGCAAGTTCTCGGATTTCAAAAAGAGGCATGCTCACTGGTTGGAGGGCTTCGCGGTTTTTCAGACGCTCAAGCGCCGCAATCAATCAAAACCTTGGTGGGAATGGCCTGCTGAGGATCAAGATCCCTTAAAATACAGAAGTCTCGATTCGGATGAGATGCATGAATTAGATTTTCAATCTTTTCTTCAATATCTTTTTTATTCCCAGTGGAGAGATTTGAGAATTTATGCTTCCCAGAAGGAGATTTCCTTGATCGGAGATCTTCCAATTTACGTGGCTCCGGACTCCGCAGACGTTTGGACGAACCGGGATCTTTTTCAAATCAAAGCAAACGGAACTTTCGAAGCGGTTGCTGGCGTACCCCCGGATTACTTTAACGAAATGGGACAATTATGGGGGAACCCCCTGTATGACTGGCAAAGACACAAGGAGACGGACTACCAATGGTGGATTCAACGTGCTTGTGATCAGTTAGAACTCTTCGATATTATTAGAATCGATCATTTTCGGGCTTTTCATGATTACTGGTCCATTCCCAGTTCATTAATGGACGCAAGCAAGGGTGAATGGGAAACGGGCCCTGGAATGGATTTCTGGAATCGAATGCAAGAGCGCTTCCCCAAACTCCCATTCCTTGCGGAAGACCTCGGTGACATCAATGACAAAGTCCGGGCACTGCGCGAGCAGGCCGGACTTCCAGGCATGGCCGTTCTTCAATTCGCCTTTGACGGAAATCCCGGAAACCTCTACTTGCCTCATAATCTCAGCAAAGAAATCGTCCTCTATACTGGTACGCACGATAATGACACATCTTTGGGCTGGTATCATTCCGTCGACGAAGGTTCACGCTCGTTTTTCCGGAGGTACCTTAACGTCGATGGATCCTCCCCGGGATGGGACATGCTTAGGCATGCTTACAGGAGCGTTTCGCAGCTGGTGGTGGTATTGGCTCAGGATTTACTTTCGCTAGGCAGTGACGCGAGATTCAACGTTCCGGGAGTGGCTTCGGGCAACTGGGGATGGAGAATGACAAACGCTCAGTTCCAGCAACTCAAACAGGAATCCACCTCATATTTACGAGAACAAGCTTTGCTTGCAGACAGGTTGCATTCGGGATTACAATCGACCCAAGTGACGTAATGAGTGACCCAAAGTCCAAGACCACCGATTACCCAAAGATTTCGAGCTTACTACCCTACTTTCTGTTTCTCAAACCACATTGGGTTCCATTTTTGGGCGCATTGTTTTTTGGAGTCGTTTACGGAGTCTCCAGCGGGTTTGGTCTCCCCTTCATGACGGACCAGATATTCCCTGAAATATTTCCCTCATCGGAAAACCAAATAACGCTCACGAGTCTGGAAATCTTTCTTTTTGTCTCTTGGTTTCCCTTGGTCTTTATCATTCGTGGCATCAGTAGTTTTCTCAACTCCTATCTCATCAACTTTTGCGGTCTGAAAGTTCTTGAGAAAATTAGGATTGAGGTATTTGCCAAGATTCAACGGCTTCCACTATCCTTCTTTCACAACCATCAAACCGGAGATTTGCTTAGTCGCGTCACAAGCGATACCGCTCAGTTACAAGGGGCTATTCTCACGGTTAGCAATGATCTCATTCGTCAACCCATCACTTTCCTTGGAGCTCTATCCGCTCTCTTCGTCATGGCCATTCAACGGGATGGCATGGCTTTCGTATTGCTCTGCCTGATTGCCATTCCCGTTTGTGTTTTCCCCATCCGTCGCGTGGGAACTTTACTCATGAGTAAGGCTTTGGATCTTCAGCAACGGACGGGAGACATGTCAGCCGTATTGAGCGAAAACCTCTCTGGTCCTGCTGAAATTCGTTCATTGAATCTCCAGAAGCGTGAAATCGATCGTTTTCAGAATCAGTCTGAAAGATTCTTCCACGCACGGATGAAGGTGGTCAAATACTCCCACATTCTCACCCCACTGATAGAAATCATCACAGCTACCGGTATATCGGTGGCAATTTTTCAAGCTGCTCGCACTTCTATAAATTTGGATGCGGTCGTTCCGGTAATCGTTGCCCTGTACATGTCCTACGAACCGGTCAAGAAATTGGGAGGCATTCATAATACGATCAAACAGGGATTGGCTTCACTTGGCAGACTCCAGGAGGTACTGCTTGCCGAAGAGACCATAAAGGATAAGGAATCCCCTACTCCATTAAAGAAAATAGCGGGAAAATTAAAATTCGAAAACGTTTCCTTTCATTATCATTCCCCAATCAAGGATGGGGGTGTTCCGCTAAAGGCGCTCGACAAGATCAATTTATTGATCGAGCCTGGAGAGATTGTCGCTTTGGTAGGACCTAGCGGAGCTGGTAAAACTACTTTTGCAGGATTGCTTAATCGTCTCCATGACCCATCTAGCGGGAAAATTTTTCTGGATGATGTTAACCTTGGAGATTTATCTCTCGAGGAACTTCGAGAGGCAGTGGCGTCAGTTCCCCAGAAACCCTTTCTCTTTGATGACTCCATCAAGGAAAACGTTCGACTCGGTCAATCCAAGCATACAAATGGTACGATCGAAGATGCCTTGAAACTTGCCAATGCGTGGGATTTCGTATCGTCGAGATCAGGCGAGCCTAGGGAACGGATTGGCGAAAAAGGCAGTCGTATTTCAGGGGGACAACTGCAAAGAATTGCCCTGGCTCGAGCCTTTTACCGTAATTCACCTATCTTGATCATGGACGAAGCAACTTCTGCCCTTGATTCCGATAACGAGGAAAAAATTCATCAGGCAATGAAGAAACTGACTGCAGGAAAGACCACGATTATGATCGCTCACCGATTCAGTTCGATTCGCCTGGCAAATCGGATTCTTGTCATGGATCAAGGAAGAATCGTTGCGGACGGGTCCCACGAAAAGTTATATTCCGAATGCTCCTTGTATCGCACCCTTTTCGATGCTCAGAGCGACTAGAAACCCTTAGACTTCCGGGCTCTCGCAATCTTCTCGTTTGCCGCGCAGGATGTAATAGATTTGCAATCCATCGCTTCGCGGACCCATTGGAAATGCATCCGTAGGTCTCAAACGCATGGGAATGATCGAACGTAAAAATGCAATGAGGTTGGTGCAAAACCAACTGACCAAAACTACTTCGACCCAAACGTCACTCGGATACTTGCAAAAAAGAAAATATCCAGACAAACAAGTAATGGCAAAGGTTAAGAGCGGACCTCCTGACAGGATTAACAAACGGGCAAGAACCTTCGTTTCCTTGACAGAATATTGCGTACATCCCTCTCTCCCATTTGCCCAAGATAATTCCAACTTAAAACGGCGGCCAAAGTTCACTACCCTGCCCCCTTTCTTGCCGACCCTGAGAACCACTACCTGCTTGCTAAGAAAAAAAGCCGGAACGGCATGGCCGATCTCATGCATCAAAGTGACAAAGGGCCGGAAAACCCATATGCCTATCCAGGCTAAGAACAAAAATGGGATGCCATGCCAGCTAAAATAGTTCACTTCGAGGGGTCGTAAATAACTTTGAGACAAAAAGAGTTGATGCCGAGTGTGCCTTGAGTCAAGGTTTGGGATTGTTGACCAATCATCTATGTTTCGATTTCTTAAGCAAGCATTCTCCGGCAAAAAGCTCGAAGTGCGGGTACCTCATGCACGTGGATTACCGCTTACTGACATGAACACCTACGGCGGAGAGTCCGAATCCAGGCAATGGATCGGGGTTGATTTGGACGGCACTCTTGCGGAAGCGGATGCTTGGCAGGGCTTTGAACACATTGGCAAACCAGTTCCGAACATGGTCAAAAGGGTCAAAATATGGCTTGAACTCGGATACCGTGTAAAGATCGTCACCGCTCGCGCGGAACAGCCGGACTTGGCCATCCCGCCTATCTTGAAATGGCTGGACTCACATGGACTCCCTCAACTGGAAGTGACCAATGCCAAGGATATGGATATGATTGAACTATGGGACGATCGTTGCGTCCAGGTCATCCCCAACACGGGCAATCCGGTGGGACCCAACCCCGACCCCTATCGGTCCAGATAATCAATACTGCAAGACCTGCTAAGTCATGAATTGGTGGGGTAAAATCGTTGGTTCGAGCATAGGTTTGCTAGGCGGACCGTTCACCGCTCTCATCGGGGCCTACCTCGGGCATCAACTCGATGAAAATCAGACCGGTACGACCGATGAGCAAAAAGCGAAACTTCTTTATTACGCATATTTCTTTTCCTGTGTCGCTAAAATCGCCAAAGCGGATGGTGGTATTTCCCAACCAGAGATCGAAACCGTTCAATCCTTGATTGACCGGATGAAACTAACGGTAAAACAACAGAATTTCGCCAAGGAAATTTTCCGCAAGGCAAAATCTAGCCGCACCCCTGTTCGGGAATATTTTTCGAACTGCGCAAGATTGATTCAAAGGGACAGATCCATGGCGCTTTCCTTTTTAGGCGGGATGTACGAGGTCGCATGCGCCGGAGGGAGCAAGCCTTCTGAAATGCAATTGCGTTGCCTCTTAATCGGGGAGGAAATGCTTGCCCTGCCAAGAGGTACCATTCGTTCATGGCTTTCCGGGCAATATCTTCCTTTCGGCAAACAATTTAAAATGGAAGGTGGCGATGAGCTAAGATGGGCTTACCGGATACTTGGAATCACCGAGGATGCAAATATCCGGTCAATCAAGTCGGCATACCGGGAAAAGATGGCCAGGCTTCATCCGGACAAATTAGCCGGACAAAAGTTGCCCCACGATTTACTGGTCTTTACAAACGAACAGGCCGCTCTTCTCAATCAGGCGTATGATGAAATTGGAAAGGCCCGTGGGTTCAAGAAACAATCCGCCCATCCATCATCTCAATGATTTGATCGGATCGATTTGCCAGTTCCTGATTGTGAGTCACCATGACGACTGCTAGCCCCTCATCACGGGCAAACTCCTTCAGGATGTCGAATACAGCCGCGGAATTGCCACTGTCCAGATTGCCTGTAGGTTCGTCCGCCAAGATAACCTTGGGAGAATTTGCCAGCGCTCTTGCAATAGCTACGCGTTGTTGCTCCCCACCTGAGAGACTGTGAGCCGGACGGTCAATTTTTTTCAATAGATCCAAGTTGCCAAGAACCTTCTTCGCCGATGCATTGACCTCGCTCAGGCACTTGCCGGCTTTTAGTCCAGGCAGACAAACGTTTTCCAAGACCGATAGCTCCTTGATCAAAAAATGAAACTGAAAGACAAAACCAATGGCCAGATTTCTCATTTCCGTGCGTTCCCTATCGGTTGCGCGAGACATTGATTTCCCGTCAATCCGCACTTCACCAGAATCCGGAATGTCCAATAATCCAAGTAAATAAAGGAGAGTGCTTTTTCCACAACCTGAAGGACCGACCACTGAAGTAATCTGACCTGGGAACGCTTGCAGGGAAACGCTGCGTAGCACTCTGACGGAATTACCAGAACCCGTGAACGAATATTCCAAGCTGGACGCGTCTATTGTTGCGGTAAAGCTCATACCTTGATTTCCCTTAGTTGCTGGCACGAATGATTTTGGCCGGCACGATGCTTGATGCGCGCCTGGCGGGTATCCAAGTTGCAACGGAAACAAATATCAAGGCAATCAGAGCCGCCCAGAGGTAATGCCAGGGATCCCAATTCACCACAAAATGATCCGCAGTGAAAATCCCCCTGATTCTGAGTGGCAGGACGGACACCAAAAAAGTGCATGATGCACCAAGCAAGGAACCCAGCAAAATACCGACCCCCAGGACCAATCCGCCTTGCCAAAGAAAAATCGCAGAAACGTCCTGGCAGGAAAATCCCATCGATCGGAGGATTGCAATATCACGACTCTTTTCCATAACCATGATGGCAAATACGTTAAAGATACCAAGTCCTGACAACAGCAGTATACTTGAAACGGTGATTGCAGAGGATATGCGCAGAGCCTTGAAAACCTCCAGCCATACTTGTTCCCTTTCTTGCCAACTGACAACTCGATGATGGAGAAAGGATTGCAAATGAGCCGCAATTTCCGGAGCCTTGCCTGGCTCGACCAGACCGATTTGAAACACCGCTCCACCGAATGGACGACCGAGAAAAGAACGAGCGGCAGGCAAATGCAAGTAGATTCTTTTCTTATCGATCTGACTCACTCCGGTTTCAAATACTCCTGATACTCGAAATTGACGATTACCGGTTTCGCCAGCTAGATAGACGCGGTCTCCAACTTTGAGATTCAGTCTCTGAAAGACCTTTGAGCCAAGAAGGACGCCCATCGGATCTAAGGAAAAGTCTTGAATCGTCCCATCGATCATCTGAGCGCCAAGTTCTGAAACTTGCAAATGATCATCCAATTTTATCCCGAGTATTTCCACAGTGGATTTTCTTGTTCCCGTATCGACGAGTCCATGTCCCTCGACAATTTCGGAAATCCCAGTGATACCAGAGTAATTCTTCAAGGCTCCCCGCAAAAGCTCGGGTTGATCAATACCTTCACGATAAATTGCATCTTCTCTGGCATGAAACATAAACCTGGTATTTCCATCTTCATCCTCTTGATGAACCGTTCCAAGAACATCCTGAAATTGATCCGAAACCCGAATAGCGCCGTTCGTACCTAGTATAGTCCGAATAAAGAACGCTTCGAACCCTGAAGTTTGAGCTTGCGTGAGCACAAAGAATGCAATTCCAAAAACTATGCCCAAGAGACTGATTGCCATCGGTCGCTTGCGAGCCACCACATATCGCAAGGCAATTTGCAGGGAAAGCATACCGAAAAGATCTAATCCTTGAACCTAACCAAGGAAGGTGTTATGCGATCACCGCTTTTAAACAAGTGGGGAGTTTCAACGACCACACGATCCTTCGGATTTAGACCATTTAGAATTTCAACGGTTTTCAAGTTGCGAGAACCAATGGTAACCTTTCTATGTTCGATCTTGCCGTTCCTCTCAACAAGAACGTAATCTCCAAGCAAGGCATGCGCGGGTACGATCAAAGTTTCATTGCTCTCCTTGATGATGATTTCGGCACGCCCTGAACTGCCCACCGGCACGTTGTTTCCCTCTTTTGAAGACAGATAAATCTTTCGCATACCGGATTCGGGATTAACCGATGAAGCCAAGGCATCTACACGAGCAGGGAGAATCGTGCCCCTCGAGGAAAACAGGCTAATCGCCGCAGGCATACCCTCAGCCAGTCTTTCACAATCCTCCTCGCTCAAGGAAACTTCGAAAATCTTGTCATGAGAATGGACCGATCCGACGGGATTTCCAGGAAAGACCATTTTTCCTGGATAGGCCAAACTGCTTGAAAACACGCCATCTATGGGGCTGAGGATTTTCCTCTTATGCAATTCAGCGGCAAGGGATTGTTTCCTAAACGCCATGTTTTGCATAAAGTGTTCGCTATCGAGATTTTCCAACTCAACTTGAGCCCTTAGCCTTTCCACCTGATTACGCTTCCTTTCCAACTCGAAAAGAGCCCCATGCCCCAAGTCAAACTGCTTTTCCAAGGCATTGAGGTCCTTTTCTTCAACTTTCAACTGTAAAGCCAGGACAGAACCTACTTCCAATCGTTGAGCGAACTGTTTCTCTTCCAAGAGCAATCCCTCGAGTTGACGATCCAAGTCATCCGTTGCCAATTGAAGCAGGGTTTGATTGGCATCAACCTTGATTGGCTTTGTCATAGGCAATGAAGCGACCTGACTGACGAATGCTTGAGACTGGGAGCGCAACTCGTAACTGGAAGTCGCATGGACACGCACGTTCCCTGTCCCGGAGTCGCGGATTCCACCATATCTAGCCTCCGCGACCTGCACTGATTGATGATTGGAAACAATCAAATACCAGATACTAACCCCAAAAATTCCAGCAAATATCAGAATTTTGAATTTATTCATGCTCAATCCAGGACAATGGAATCATAGGAGACTTGTTGCTCATACAAGTCGAGTGCAAGCAAGTAACGGCAAACCGATTCGACATTGGATAATCTCGATTCATCAAAAGCCAATTGAGCCGCATGCAAATCGGCGGAACTCATACGATTTTGAGAAACTTCAAGTTTGCATTTACGCAAACGTCTTTCAGCCGTTATCGACAATTTCCGACTAAGGGAAACCCGGTCAATCAAGGATGACAATTCGGACCGCATCGAGTCCAATGCCATGCGCAAGTCACGATTTGATCGACTCAGCGAACTCTCGTACTTTCTTTTCCTCGCCAAAGCCGCAGACTTTTCCGCCTTGCTTTTTCCTGAGTCCCACCACGCCCAGTTGGCTTCCAAACCAACTACAATATTGTTACGGTCAAGATTTTGTTTGTTAGAAAAAGCGGCCACCTGATCCTGGTAAAATGCGCTTGAGAAGTTCAACTTGGGTAATAATTCCGACTCGGCTATGATAATCCGATGATTTTCCTTCTCAATCATGCTCGATATTCTGTCTGTCTCCGCCGAGGAGGCTGCGCCTACAAGAATGGGCAAGTCCAGTGAAAAGGAATGATCCATACAAAAACTTAGAAATTCACCGCTTGGATCGAAGTTCAGGATCTCACCGTATCCGGAAAGAGCGCGAAACCGGGCCTCGTTTTTACTGACTAAAACCTTTAGTTCGGACCATTCGATCTCGCGGTTCAATCTATATATCTCGACTTCATCAACGTCGATGGATGACTTTCTGCCCAACTCAAGCTGCTGCTTGACGTCGTTCAGATTTTGAACAGCCAGATTCAAGCCCTCTTCTGCGAGGCGAGCCCTGAAACCAAGGACTACCAGGTCCAAGAACGACGATCGGACTTCTCCAGTTAATGAACGCTTGAGAGCAATGAAGTTTTTATGGGTATTTGAACGATCGATACTCGATATATCACGCTTGGCCCGCAATGCCCCCCAATGATAGACGGGCTTACGCAAATGAACTGAACCTAATGCCCGATATCGCTGGTGATAATTCTCGTTGGGGCGATCCTCGTAGACTGATTGACCGGAAAGACTGATTCCCAATTTAAAACCGCTTTCGGAGGCAGCTATACTTTCATTGGCAATCGCTTCATCCAAATCAAGGTTTGCCTCAATCAGATGCGGAGCCTTTTCATTTAATTTCGCCAATATTCCAGCAAGTTGTGGAAAATGGTATTCGGGTCTCTCCAAGGGCTTGATCTCAAGCCCGGCAAAGGCATTACAAGCCAGAAAAACAAAAGTGGAAAAATAAAAAGTAAAAGGTTTCACTTTGGAAATAATGAATGAAACCAATGAATTCCACAATGAGAATCCAAAGCTCGATCAGGTAACAGGGAAAAGAATCTACTGGGAGAACGAATTCAAAAACATTTGTCGTAATTCGCTACCAACCCATTGATCCTGCTTCTCGGAAGAGTCGGCTCGGATCGAGGAGACCAACTCTTCGCTTACTTCGGAAGCATTGTTGCCCCACGCTTGTCTTACGTAAGTTGAAACGTTTGCAATCTCACGGTCCGAAATGGGTACGGCAGCCATATTTACGGCAGCAGAGGTACCATAAGTCTTGCCATTGACTGAAATTTCCCCCTTCAATCCCTTCAGGATGATATTGGCGATTACACCGGCATCCGCGGAGACCCATTCGGAGTCGACCAATGGGGGAAATTGTCCTTCTATACCCAACCCGTTGGCTTGGTGACAGGATGCGCATCTGGCTGCAAAAATCTTTTCACCGGATGCAATCTTTCTTTCAAGTCTTTGCACCTCCTTCTCCTCCTCCGAAAGTTCTACAACTTCTACGGGAGGATGAAGCTGGAAATAGTTGGTGGAATGAGCGAGCTGAATCGAGCAAATGAAAATCAGACAACCGAACACAAAGACAAATACCAAGGGTGCCATGAGAAAGTTCTTGGTCGGTTCATGCTTGTATTTGGATAGTTCTACGTGAGATTTTACATTCTGTTCGTCTGAAAACTCATTATTGCCAGTAGGCGTCTCGTTTCCTGTCATGTTTTCGCTCATTGTAATGGTGCGGGGCTGGCAAGCTCAGTAGCAGTGAACATTTGCATGGGTGGTCGTCCTTCAAGAGATTTCCTGACAATAGCAACCTCTTCAGGAGAGACTGCGGATGCAGAGTTACCCCAGTCATTGCGGATGTAAGTGAGCACGTTGGCTATCTGTTCATCAGTCAGGGATCCGGGCGGAATACCCGGCGGAGCCATAACGTTATTGTACTTAACACCATTTACTTCGATTTCCCCCATCAGTCCATACATTGAAATTTTGATGAGCCTTTCCTTGTCACCCAGTACCCAGTCAGAACCAGCAAGGGGAGGAAACTGCCCAGCCAAGCCTTGGCCATTAGGTTGGTGGCAGGTAAAACACATTCCGCCACCAGTCGCAGCTTTCATGTAAATCTCCTTCCCCTCAGCCATTTGATCTTGCAACCACTTTGGGGCGCTGGCGCTCGAGTCCGACACTTCAGCTTCGGACGTCGGGGCAACATCTGCTGCATCTCTCTTTTCTTCGATAAATGAAACCTCAGGGAATTCATAATCCTGCTTGAGCGACTTCAAATATGAAACAAGACGATTAGCTCGGACGGAAGGACGCACATATCGTGAATCCGATTCGTCATCAGAGGAAATCTCAAAGTTCCCACTTTGGGGATCATCAGAAATTTCGTATAGATAAGGACTCGGAGGACAGAGAGAAGCAGGTAAGAGAGATTGAGGCTCAAAGAGGTGTTGATGCAACCATTCGTCGGAATATCCACGAAGCCCAAGATTCGCAAGATCCGGACCTATGCGAGAGTTACCCAATAAAACGTGATCCTGCATAACGTAGTCACGTGGAACCGAGGGACGCTTTCCCCACCCGCGATCGACGTCAAAACCAGTTTCAACCCGGCGAACCTGTTGCGTATGACAGGTTACGCACCCTAGAGAAGCATACTCTTCAGCACCTTGTTTCGCCGTTCCGGACATAGCCTTTGGAAAGAAATCAGCGTCGGGTGGAATGGTACCGTCTTCCTCTAACCTCTCAGCGGTTGGTGCAAGATCACCATATTGTGAACGAGCCCCAACCACAAATGCCAGCCAAGCGATTCCAAGGGTGAGAAAGATACCGATCGTGAAATTTGCCAGGTTATTCATGCCTCACCCTCCTTTTTAATGGCAAAACAACAAGCGAATGGGTTGGGAAAAATGACTTTCCATACATTGACTACAAATACAAGCTGGGAAAAGGCTAAAATCGCAAATGCAAACTTGGTGATCAAGAAGTAAGGTTGAATGGACTGAATCACTGAGGATGCCCATGGCAAGGAAGGTTGACC
>JAYOWQ010000038.1:0-14288 GCA_038152055.1 Opitutales bacterium
GTGGCAACAGTTTGGCAACAGCCCCGTGAATCCCAGTAAATAAGGGGATCACGCCCTGACTACGGATCAGGAGGTTGGGAGTTCGACTCTCTCCGGGTGTGCCAATTATCCTTAAAGTTTGCCCTTTAAGATATATATTTACTGTTCAGGGATTATTTGAGGTTCTGGAACTGTAAATTAAGTGGTGGAACGCTCACCGGAAAATCATACGGTGAGGATGTGGTAACGTGTGATATGTCTCTTGGCTTTACCTTAACGGGAAAATAATCAACGGATTATTTTAAGACAGTTCTTGAAGGGTTAGGATGGGAGTCCCCAAGATTCTAGATTGAGGCATGACCAAGGTATCAAAGAAGTCGCAATTACATGATGCTAACTAGAATGTCCCGGTTCCTGACAATGGATACTTATCCATATTACTTCTTGATATTCCAAGTTGGTGCAAATACAGACTTGAGCAAAAGCCTTACGGTACCGAGCGGAATGACTTTCAGTCAAAGGGACATGATAACTGCCTTGGCTTCCCTTGGTAAGCTATAAAAAAGGTTTTCCTTAGCCAACTTCCTGGGCAGATGAATCAATCCTGGATAAATTGCCCCCGTAAGGGGGGTGCATGTATAAATTTTCCTTATCCTTGCTGGGAGGATGGTGGGTTACCTTCCTTGGCAGAGGCTTTTGTTTCTTCAGCCGGGGCAGAAGTTTCAGCCGGAGTGGCGGAAGCGGTGTCGGCGCCGGAAACGCTTGAAGAATCAGTGGACTCAGTTGCAGATTCAACGGGCTGATTGGCTGCTTTTTCTTCCTCAGCAGCTTTGCGAGCGGCATCGAGCTTTGCCTGCGCGGCCATTTCCTTGCGTGCGGTTACGAATGAAACAACGCAAAGAATGACGTAAATCAAGAGCAATCCAGCGGTAAGAAGCATAGTGGTTGGTTTGAGGCTGGATGCGCCGACAATGTTGTAGGGCTCATTTCTCCACCATCCCATTTCAGAGAAAGCGGTACCTACTTTTCCTGCAACCGAGAGAAAACCTAATAAGCCAATCAATACAGCCACGTGCATGATGTGTTTCTTGGCATTGGGGGCTTTATCAGCAGCTACAGCGCAAAGAATAAGAATTAATCCGATTATGGAGGGAATGAAAGCCGTCCAACTCTTCCCGAACTCCATAGACTCTCCGGCTTCGGGAGCGTTGATCACGTTGGTCCAGTCCGTGGAGGTCAAGGTGACGGGGCCGTCCATTCCTGCTGCGTTATTGTAGATCAACCGTAACTTTGCCTCTTCCACGTCAATCTCCGCCCAAGGTACGGCTTCGTAGTTGTCCGTGCCCGCGTTCGAGTAGTTTTCGGATTCTTGAAATAACCCGGAAAGAGTGTCGCCACTTGAGCTGGCGTACCAGTAGGACTTGATCGGTTTGTCCGAGGATCCATTGGCGGATTGATAATTTTCCAGGGAAACTCTTTTGGCATGAGTTTCGTTTATTTTGTGAACGATCCACCAGACGTTTTCCCCGGCTGAATCATCACACGGGATGAAGTCCATGGTGTGCTTGTGATCACCATCGGAAAGGGTGAACTCGGCATCGCTTGACCAAGGGCCGCTCAACTTTATGGAAAGACTCGGATCTTGTGCAAGGTAACCAATAAGACCGGTCAGTACGAGCAGTCCTCCGAGAATGAATGATGGAATTTTAAGCATCTCTTTAAAAAACTTGATTCATGGAATCACGCAAGCCCGTAAAATTTAAAAATCCGCTCGTGATCAAGCATGGTTCCTGTATTTTTAAAAACTTTTAGAAAAAATGATGATTGTGGAGCCCGTTACAAAGGAGAAGGCCAAGGATGAAGTCCGCTTGGATCCTCCCTGGCGGGTCATTGTGTTGAATGATCCGGTCAATCTGATGAATTACGTGGTCATGGTGTTTCGAAAAGTCTTGGGATTTGACGAAGTCAAGGCGACCAAGCACATGATGGAGGTACATGAATTGGGGAAATCGGTCGTTTGGTCGGGCAATCGCGAGCAAGCGGAGGGATATGCCTATCAGTTGCAACACTGGAGATTACAGACGAGATTGGAGATGGATGATTGAATTTCGTCTAAAAATTGATTCCCGGATTACAAGGATGGTCTCTCCGTTGATCCGTAATTCATTTTCCACGACCGGAAAGGTCACTTGCCCGGAATTTCCCTATCCCGAAGAGTCGGATGTAGAACTAGTTGATTCCTGGCAGAGTGGTTTGAGGGAGGAAATAGCGCAGGACAGGCTGGCTCTTGCCCGTCTGCTCAATGATGCAAGATTTCCTCACGGATACGTTGTTATTGAGGAGGATCAGGCGGAATGCGTCCTTCGCGGGTTATCCGAGCTTCGTTTTTTTATTCGCGAGCATCGCTTGGATTCAATATCCGATGATGAATTGGAAAATGGGCTATCCTTGTCGGGATTGTCCAAGGATATTCAATCGTTCTATCTTGCCTATCTAGTGCTGGCTGAAATTCAGGAAGGATTGATCCGGTCCCTTACCTGAATCCTCACCGTTCCGATCGAAGAATCTGGTTGTTGGCAACGGCAATTCCTCCGAGCATGGCTCCAACGATCCCAACGTACCCTTGATCCGTGCCGGCAAGGAAAAGATTCCTGAACCTCGTCGAACCATCCCGTCTCTTGGTCGGCGAACCGTAAAGAGCTCCGTTTTCGTGAAGGGTGAATCTTTGGATAGTGGTTGGGGTGAAGGTATCGGTCATGAGTATGCGGTCCTCAAGTTTTTCCTTTTGTTCCTTGCCATCCGGTAAGTAGTTCCATGCATTATCCAACATCTCTTCTTCCCAATATTTCTTTTCTCTTTCGTAATCCTTCTCGGTTAGCGAGGACCATACGGAAAAATTCGCCGGATGGGTAACCCGTAGTTTGAATTCATTTATTTTTCTTTCCGGGCCATAGTTGTCGGGCAGGCATATGACTCCGGAGTTCAGGTCCACTGCATCCTGTGGACAATCGTAACGAAATTTATCAGATGCATTGAAGAATATTACGGTTTCGTCAAATCCATGACCTTTGGGACTTCCCTGAAAGACCTGAATCGATTCGATGATACTGAACAGTCCGGCCTCTGCCTCCTCCTTTTCCGAGCAGGGAAATCCCAGCAAAGATTCGGTTTCACGAATTCCGCAGGTCGAAATTACGTATTTCGCTCGAATACTTTCTCCGTTAGCTAAGATAATCTCCTCAGCTCGATCGCCTCTTGTAACGATCGAAGTCACCCTGGCATTCATCCTTCTATCCACGCCAAGTTCCTTGAGCTTGCGCGTCAATGGGTCCAGGATTGCTCGGATGCCGGCTTCCGGTCTGGATAAACCTTGCTTGAAAATTGCATCGAACAGCATGATGAAAGTGGGGAAATCAATGTCATTCGGTCTGGCTGATCCGTAATAGCAGGTGGGGCATAGAAGCATTTCCCCGAGCAACGGATCCAGTCCGGATCGATCGAGGATTTTTCGGGTTGAAATATCTTCAGCATCAACTGCATAAGCGGGAAATTCATCCATTTTTGAAAGCAGTTCAAGAAAGGCTTTTCGGGAGGAGGGAAACAGCTCCATGACTTGGTCGCAAAAATATTCAAACTCGTTGTTGAAGCAAAGGGAGCAGTCCGCAAAGGTTATGCGTGAGTGACTCTGGGGAAGGAGGTTCAATTCATCAATGGATAGGCGTAATTGTCGGCACAATTTCAGCAAAGGGGACTTCTTCCCCGAGGAGGTTGATGGATAATTGGTGAGGGCATGTAGGCCGACGTCAAATTTTCGACCTTTGCGAGCGTAGAAACTATTCAAGCCGCCCACCACGTAATGTTGCTCCAGTAGCACGACCTCCTTGCCGAACATCGCCAGTCTCAAAGAAGCTGCCAATCCGGCCAAACCGGATCCTATGACCACCACTTCGGTGGAATTGTCAGGGGCGGAAATTGTCTCGGGAAAAGGCAAAGAAAAAGCAAGGCAGGGCTGCCGTCCCCGATGGATCAGGCTGTGGTTCCGGCCTCGAACTTGGGCAGCAAATAGTTGGCGCAACTATCCAGAGACTCGAGTTCGCGGTATTCCGCTTCAGGTACGTCGATCCCGTGCTGTTTGCGAAGTTCCATGACGATATCGAGGAAATCCATGGAGTCCAAGTCAAGCTGATCCCTCAGGCGGATGTCAGGCTTGACGTCGCTAATGTCTTCATCCGGAGCAATTTCCGCAATAATATCGAGCACAATTTGTTTGACTTTATCTTTGTCCATCGGAATTGAAGGAATAACTTCTATCCTACACCTCGAACTTTTTCAAGATAAGAACTGAATTGATTCCGAGCATTCCGAAAGAATTATTTAGAATAACCCTTATACCACCCTCCTTTCGACGAGCATTTCCAAGGACGAGTCCGGGCAAAGCGCAGGAAGCGTCCAAATGATCGACGTTAATGGTGGCATGAACCATGCCGTCCTCGAAGGACGGTAAGTTGCCAGCCAGTTCGATGGCACCAGCCGCTCCCATCGAATGCCCGATGAAACTTTTGGTGTTGTTGACCATAACCTTCGAGTCATCGCCAAAAAGATTGCGGATGGCTTTGCATTCCTGTTCGTCTCCTTGTGGGGTCGAAGTGGCGTGGGTGCTTACCAAATCTACCTCATCAGGTCGTAAATTTGCGTTTTCAAGGGCTTGCCTCATGCACTCTTCCTGTCTTTCCGGATTGGGCAAGACGTAATCCGTGCCATCCGAATTGATTCGGTATCCGGCGACTTCGGCAATAATCTTTGCTCCGCGCTCCTGCGCATCAACCAAACGTTCCAACACGTAGATGCATCCACCTTCACTTACGACGATTCCGTTTCTGGCCTCGTCGAAGGGCCTGCTGGCTTTCCTTGGATCCTCATGCGTGGCCAGTGCCCCCTGGCTTTTGAAACCTGCAAATATTCCATAGGCGCGGATACTTTCGCTCACACCACCGGCCAAGGCGTAGTCGCACTCTCCCAGGCGCAATTGTTGAACGCCTTGAATAATGCCCGCATTTCCAGCCGCGCATGCTGCCCCAATGGTGTAATGTGGACCAGTCAGTCCGAGGTTTACGGTGATTTCCCCGGCGGGATTGTTGGCCACCGTACGCGGGTTGTGATGATGCGTCCAATATTTTACGTCTTCATCGTAGTGGTCGAAAAGCTGGCAAACTTCGGTCTCGGTTTCTACGTTTCCATGTTCGGTAATGCCCAGATAGATCCCGATCCTGGACCTATCAATCCGTTCAAGATCCAGACCGGCGTTGGCAATCGCCTCGTTAGCGCAGTAAATGGCTATGCTGCCTGCGCGGGTTCCGACCCGTATTTCCTTGCGTTTCTGGTACTTGGTTTGATCGAAATCGCAAACTCCGGCCGGCTGTTCTCCCATGTTGCGTACAGGGAACAGGGAAACCCCGCTTTTGCCCTCGAGAAGGGCTTCCCGGTAAGTTGGCAAATCGTTGCCCAAAGGACAGGTGAGTCCTATTCCGGTAAGAACGATTCTAGGTAGTTGGTTCATGGAAGAAAAGTCGATAGATTGAGAAATGGAGCATTGGACGAAATTTGGCAAGCCACCAAAAGAGGAAACGCATTCAGTAGCGTATTTCCTGAGTGTCGATCCTCTTTCTAAGGGTTGCCCGGGTAATGCCCAGCAGGGCAGATGCCTTGACCTGGTTTCCGCCGCATTCCTGCAAGGCCCTGCGGATAATTTCCTTTTCCATTCTTACAATCAGGTTGTTGTCGTTGCTTGACCTTAAGTGGGCGTAGGCAATGTCAAAACTTTCTTCGGGAGTAATCGAAGAGGGTGGAGGGGAACCATTTTTGCTAACCTTTGTATCTTCCTTCTTTTTTTCGCCGAAAACCGGCTGGCTGGAGCCCATGTCCGTAGGTAAGATTTCAAGGATTTCCTTGGCGGAAGAAACGTTTGGAGTTTCAATCGTGGATCTTTCGAAATCCTCAGGCCCCTTGGTAGTGATTGATGAGCAATCTTTCTCGGATAAATTACTGGGCAGATCTTTGCCTAATATACGTTTTCCCTTGCACACGACCGAGGCGGAATGGAGAGCGTTTTCCAGTTCCCTGACGTTGCCCGGCCAGTCGTATGCCTTCATCACCTCGAGGGCATCCTTGCTTATTTCCTTCGGACCAATGGAGTATTTCTTGTCGAGACGGGCAAGCATGAAATCAACAAGTTCCGACAGATCCTCCATGCGTTCGCGCAGGGGCGGAGTTTCAATGCGTACTACGTTCAGTCGGTAGTAGAGATCCTCGCGGAAGGTCTTTTCCTTCACCATGGTTTCCAGATTTTTGTGGGTGGCTGCAATCAACCGCACGTCAACTTTGCGCACACGCGTGCTGCCTACACGCTGGACTTCCCCTTCCTGGATGGCTCTTAGGATCTTGGTTTGCGTGGGCAATGCCATATCCCCGATTTCATCGAGAAAAAGGGTGCCGCCATGACATATTTCAAATTGACCAGCCTTGACTTCCGTTGCTCCCGTAAAAGCTCCTTTTTCATGACCGAATAATTCGCTCTCGATTAAATTTTCCGGTATTGCGCCGCAATTTACCGCGTGAAAAGGCCCGTCTGATCTGTGACTGTGGCGGTGGATGCACTTCGCGACCAATTCTTTTCCGGTTCCACTTTCACCGGTTACCATAACGGTTGCTTCGGATGTCGCGACTTGCCCTACTTTTTTGAGCACCTGTTGCATTTTTTCTCCGCTTCCGACAATACCTTCCTCGAAGTCCTCCTGATTGAGCAGCCGTTTTTCCACGCTCTCGGTATTTCCAGCATCGTAACTTGCCTTGAGCGCTTTGGTTACCATTTCCTTGAGTTTTTCAAGGTTGAATGGTTTGAGGACGTAATCAAAAGCCCCATGCTTCATTGCCTGAATTGCGGTTTGAGTGGTACCGTATGCAGTCATTAGGATGACAAGGGAACTCGGTGAGGCGGTGCGCAGATGCTGGAGAGTCTCGATACCTGAAATCCCTCCCATACGGTTGTCTAAAAAGATCAGTTGAGGGTCGTTCTTTTGCGCCACTTTGATTCCATTTTCTCCGGAATCTGCGGTTATGACGTTATGTCCTTCGGGCGCGAGTACGCGATCCAGAGAGTAACGAATCTCGGCATCGTCGTCTATAATCAGGATTGTAGCGGGTCTTGAGGTCACGATAAAAGGTTGGAAAACGAAATAATCCCACTATTGGCGGACTGGTAAAGCCCAAACGAACAAAATCGCAGATTAGGTTCTTTACATTGACGGGAGCTTAACTCCCTATCATATTGTTCAATTGGTTTTGCCAGGGTAGCTCAGCCGGTTAGAGCGTCGGACTCATAACCCGAAGGTCGGCGGTTCAAGTCCGCCCCCTGGTACCACCCCCTTCTTGTTTCTTCCCCTGCCAGGCATCAGGCCTGTATTAATCGGACTTGTTCTTGAAGAATCGTTCGAAAAGACTGCCCTTGGGAGTTCCAATTTGAGGCTCGGGTGTGTTCTGATCTTCAGTTTGGCTTGAAGGATCGCTTTCTGGAATTGAGTCGGTTTCCGAAACGTTGGGAGTTTCCAGATCCAGCGCTTGTTCGACTTGCTCGACGTTTTCCGTAGCGGGTTGGTATAGCGGTTCCTCCTGTTCAGGCTCGTTAATTTGGTCTGTACCTGTAGCCGGAGAAAGGGGTGAATTGGAAGGTACGAAGTTTCGGCCACTCCCATTCATTGGCTTGGGAGCATCGGGAAGGTCGGATGACGGAACCAGAGAAACGGTTTCCGAATCAAAGAGTGGCTTTCCCAGTTGCTCGCGTTCCAATTGATCCGCTGTTTTGCCTACGTAGGTGCGAAATACCAGGTCGTGATCGGGGTGCAACCAGAAGCGTCCTTTTTTGTAAGAGTTCCCTTCCGCGAAAGCGAAAGCCCCAAACCATGAACGATTGTTTCCTATTTGATCGCAGACCATGAAATAAAGTTTGCCTGCAATCTGAGGAATTTCTCCCTTCATCTGCAGGGTGATCCATCCCCTGTCCGTTTCCGTAAGCCCTTGCAAGGCAAGTTGGTTGACGATTTCCTCGCGGGTGATACTCCACTCGCCGTACTTGGGACCGGAGTCTGGGTTGTCTGCCCGGATGAAACCGCTCATGCTCGTACCGTAGTGCTCGGAGATCATGAAGTTCGGTTTTCCAAACAGCATGATTTTGGTAAGGATGCCATTCTTTCCGGCGGTGAAACTTGACCAGTTCTTCTTTGTCACATGGCTGAAGCTAGTCTCGTGCTGTTCCTTGAAATATTCTTGATACTGGTCGAGTTCCTCGATGTAAACCACGGGTTCGTCCTTTTGTGGATCAGGTTTTACAGCCTTTTTTTCAACGACAGGAGGAAGGGGAGTCGGTTGTTCGGGGGCCGGTTTATCTTCCGAACAATTGACGAGCAGCAAGGCGGAGGAGCAAAAGACGAAGAATTGTAAAAGGTGGGAACTTTTCATTTGGGCAGGTAAAGAGCTGGGGTATGGGAATTCTTATGCAAACAAGGTAATCTTCTTCTTGCAAGTTATATCTCTAGATAATCTACTCTCTCAACTTCTTACTTCCTTAAACAATGGATACTTTAGCTTTTTGGTTGCCCCTTGCCCTTCTTTTTCTCTCAGCCTTGATTGGTGCGGTTGTGAAGCGCCGATCTTGTGATCACTGTCTCAAGAAATTCGAGGGTGACGACACCTTGCTCCCCATCAGCCCGGATGAATGGAGGCATGGCAGTCTTTTCGTGTTTGCCCAGGGTGTGGAGTTGAAATTGGTTGAACCCCCTCCGGTCATGGATGACGGATTGGTCGATACGATGATCCTGCATGCCGCGGAACTGGAAAAGGTTCCCTACGTCGCCCGCAGGGCTCCTGCTCCAGATACCAGGGCAGGAGTGGAATGGAAAAAGGCCAGGGAGCGCCTGCTTCATCCTCCGATGCGAGACAGATTGAAACGGACCGCCCTCAATTCCTACAATATGCTCAGGGATTCCTTTGGCCAGGCCATGAAGGCGATCTTAGGTTCGATGAGTAAAAATTCCAAGCTCGCGCAAGCCAAGGACTCGGACAAAAGATTGCATGAAATGCAGAACAGTTTCACGGAACTCGTTCCCAATGCATGGGAGCCGATTCTGGAAAAATATCGGGGCAAGCAGGTCGCTGTCGAACGCAAGGTGGATTCCGGTGTTGTTTGCGAGACCGGTATCCTGGAGGACTATTCGAACAAGTATCTCCTGTTGCGGGACGTCAAGGTGACCGACAAGGTCATGAGAGAGCGTTTGCTTGAATTGGGAGGGAGTGATCTTGATTGCTATGACTTGCTGTACTCCAGGACCGATACCCGATTGCGATATTCAATGAAATCCGGTTAAAGATGGACGAGGTGGCTGAACTCCGCTTGACCGTTTGTGCAAAAGATGCAAGGTTATGAGCTCGACTTCTGCATCGTTCGAGAAGCTCCATTAGTTCTTTTCCTTACTCCTAATTATTCGGGAACCTATCGACTATCGTTTGCTGTCAGGCCGTAAATCGGAAGACTAAGAGCGAGACGAGGGTACCCACCTGGACCTTGAAGGTCATATAACTTATGAATGCGATGAACGGCGAAGGTGGAAGTCTCCACTTTACTGGCAAAATCCATGCAAGGATATTCCCTTGCTTTTGGCTGATGCCATAACCTCTGGCTTGTTGAGTATGAGTACGCTTCCAACTTCAAGGGATGCGTTGAGAACGGATGCCTCGCTCATTGCGTTTATCGTTTGTAACCCGAAGACCGGCACGTCAAAACGCGTATCCTGCATGGGTTTGCCAAGTTTGACCAAAAGACAGTTGCCGGCTCCAAAACTTCCCGCCCGGGCCAGCATTGCATTGGTCCCTTCAAACGCTTCAACCGCAAGTACCGATCCACGGCTTACCACGACTCCCTGGCCGACGTCCATTCGGGCGTTTTCTCGGGCAATTTCTATGCCATGTGCGAGGTGCTCGGGGGCAATC
Source organism: Opitutales bacterium (assembly GCA_038152055.1). Taxonomy (GTDB): domain Bacteria; phylum Verrucomicrobiota; class Verrucomicrobiia; order Opitutales; family Seribacteraceae; genus Chordibacter. The sequence continues at coordinate 10,018 of JAYOWQ010000038.1, forward strand.
TTTTCCTTACCCGAGACCATGATTCCTTCTTCGGCCAGATCTTCGTCCATGAATACGCGGGCGTCCAGCAGATGGATGCCCGCTTTTTCTATTTCGTCGCCAATGGCTCCGAATATGGTTTCGGCATTTTTTCGATCCAGTCCGGCAAGCATGCGAATTGCCTTGAGGTCGGGTTGCAAACCTCGGAACAATTTCCCCGGGGTTACCCGTCCTGCCATGACCGCATACCCAGCCTTGAATTTCCTTAGTTCCTTGAGGAGTTTTCCAACCTGTCCGACCTTGACTGCGGACCGCTCGCTTCCGCAAAAGGAATCGACAAGTTCACGGGTCGTTTCTCCCCCAATTTCTATGAGGCGAAGATCAATATCTTCCTTTCGCGCTCTTTTTGCCAGCAGCACTGGATAATCTCCTTGCCCTGCGATCAGTGCAAGAGGACGATTCGCGTCGAAATCATCCGGAAGAAAACGCGACATATTTAGTTGGTTTGCTAGCCTTTGACGGCCAGATTGACGAGTTTGCCAGGCACGTAGATCTCCTTGACGATTTCCTTGCCTTCCAGGAAGGACCTTACCTTCAAATCTGACTTGGCCGCAGAAACAACCTCATCCTTGTCAACGTCCTTGGGAAACTTGCCTTGTCCGCGCAGTTTGCCGTTCACTTGAAAAACAATGGTTATTTCCTCGCTCACGAGTAACTTCTTGTTGGCTTGTGGCCATGATTTGGATGCGATCGAGGGCAGACCTCCCAAGTTTTCCCAGAGTTCCTCCGCCAAATGCGGTGCAAACGGAGCCAGTAATTGTAACAACGTCCTTGCCGTGTCGATTGAATAGGAATCCATTTTTTGCAGGTGATTGATCAGAATCATCATTTGCGAAATCGCGACGTTGAATCTAAGATCCTCGATTGCATCGGTAACCTTGAGAATGGTCACATGCAAAATCCTCAGAGTTTCCATATTGCTTTCTTCTCCGATTGTATGCTTTTCGGATGACTGCAGACACTCCCTGTGTACCTTGCGAAGGAAACGATGCACTCCTTCTATTCCCTTTTCGCTCCATGGCTTGACCGCTTCCAGGGGCCCGAGAAACATCTCGAATAAACGGAGGGAATCCGCGCCGTAAGCATCGATGACCACGTCGGGGTTGATCACGTTGCCGACACTCTTGGACATCTTGTTCCCATCCTCCCCGAGGATCAGGCCCTGGTGGAAAAGTTTTTTGTAAGGTTCGGGGTTTTGCAGTACCCCTTCATCGTAAAGAAACCGATGCCAGAATCGGGCGTAGAGCAAATGAAGCACGGCATGTTCGGCGCCTCCAATATAAAAGTCGGGCCCTCCCCAGTAAGTTTCCTTTGACGGATCGACCAGTCGATCGGGATTTTCGGGGTCAAGGTAACGCAAGTGATACCAGCAAGACCCTGCCCATTGCGGCATGGTGTTGGTCTCACGGGTTGCGGATACCCACGAGTCTCCCTCGGGCTTTGGATTCAAGCGGGAAATAGATTTTCCGGTTTGTAAATCAAACCAGACTTCCAACCATTCGGAAATCGTTGCAAGTGGACTTTCTCCAGTACCCGAGGGTTGGTAATTTTCAACTTCTGGAAGTTTTAGCGGTAATTCACTGGTAGGTAAGGGCAAGGCATAGAGGATTTTGCCCTCTTTTTCGGTAGTGACGGGATTTTCTGGAATTAAATCTTTGATCAACCCCGATGTGTCGAGGGCTCTTTTGTAATCTTGCTCAGATACCCAAACCAAGGGAATCGGTTCCCCCCAGTAACGCTGCCGGGAAAAAATCCAATCGCGCAACTTGTAATTGATGGCTGCTTTGCCAAGGTTTTTGGACTCGAGGGCTGCAGTTATTCTTGATTTGCAGGTATTGGCATCCATGCCGTCATACTCACCCGAATTAACCATGACACCTGCACCAGTGTAGGGAAGTTTGCTGGCATCTTCGTCCCCATCTGGACATGTGATTACCCGCTTGATTTCGATGCCGAATTTTTCCGCAAATTCATAATCTCTTTCGTCATGTGCAGGAACTGCCATGATCGCACCGGTACCATAGCTAATGAGAACATAATCAGCTACCCAGACAGGAACTTTTTCTCCGTTTATTGGATTGATGCAGTAACTTCCGGTGAACACCCCGGATTTATCCTTGGCCAGATCAGTGCGGTCCAGGTCACTTTTCTTGGCCGCGGCCATAACATAGGCATTCACCTCATCTTTCTTCTCTGCAACAACCAAATCATCGAGCAGGGGATGCTCAGGCGCAACCACCACGTAGGTCGAACCGAATAAGGTGTCAGGTCGCGTGGTGTAAACCGTCAGATTTTCATCTTTCCCGTCAATAGGGAACCGTACCTCGGCGCCCTCAGACCTTCCAATCCAAGCTTTTTGTTGGCGCTTGGTTGATTCTGGCCAGTCCAAATCGTCGAGTCCGTCTAGCAGTTTTTCGGCATACGCTGTGATTCGAAGAACGACTTGCCTCAGATTTCTTCTTTCAACCGGATGATTTCCCACCTCTGACTTTCCGTCGACCACTTCTTCATTTGCCAGAACTGCCCGTAGGTTCGGGCACCACCACACTGGTTTTTCATCCACATAGGCCAGTCCCCGTTGAAAAAGTTTCAGGAAAATCCATTGGGTCCACTGATAATAACCTGGATCGGTGGTATTGATCTCTCTTTCCCAGTCGATTGCAAAGCCTATGCTTTTAATCTGACGCCTAAAATTATCTACATTGGCTTGAGTGGTTACCGAGGGATGAGTGCCGTTCTTTATGGCATACTGCTCTGCGGGTAATCCAAAGGCGTCCCATCCCATAGGATGAAGCACGTTGTATCCGCATGCTTTTTTGTAACGAGCAAGAATGTCGGACGCTACGTATCCTTCGGGGTGCCCGATGTGCAGTCCGGCACCCGAGGGGTAGGGAAACATGTCTAATGCATAATACTTGGGTTTTCCGGAAGTATCTTCAGCCCGGAACGTATTTTCGTGTTCCCAGTATTCCTGCCATTTTTTTTCAATGGAGGAAAAATCGTAGTTCTGTTGCTCTTCAGCCATTTGTCTTCTAAATAACGGATCACAATGAAGCAATTAGCGGTATTTGGCAAAAGTAAACCCAGGAAAACCTAAAAATCCATCTTCAGAGAGATCCATAATTACCCGTGGGTAGTGTCTTCGACGACATCGCCGAACTCTGGATGGATTGAATTCAGTTTCCGCTTATCTGACCGCGGAATTGAAAAGAATGCTAGGCAAGTCCTTGAGCATATTTGCGCAACCAAATTCCGTGGAGCGAATGATGGCATCGTATCTTGACCAAGGATCCGAGCAATCGTCTCTTTCAAAGGGATCCAAGATGAAGGACTTGGGTTGTTCGGGCAGATAGGTAATCACCGGTCGGACTTCCCCGCGAATGTAAAACATTCTGGATCGTGTGTATTCAAAACTCTCTTCATCCAACGCGATAATCAGGTTGGCGGAAGACAATTCTGCGAGGTTGACCCTTCTGGAATGACCGGAAATCTGGTAACCGTACTTTTTCGCAGCATGAATCATACGTTTGTCAAAAGGGCAATTGTCGTAGGCATCGGAAATTCCGCGGGCGGATGGTCGGATACTGCCGAACTGATTGGAGAAGTGGAGAAGATGACGCGTGACTTCCCTCGCCAAAGGGGAGCGTGATATTCCGCGTTTACTAAGAAACAGAACGTTTGTTCTTTCAGCAGAATAATACGGAGTAGTATATTCATTTATGGAACTGGCTGAATGATTCGACCAAACCGGTAAAACGGGATCTCGCCCGAGTTTGCCACTGATTTTCTTAAATATGTTCGAGGTGTCCGAAGATTGATTTGTATTCGTCATGTAAATTTGAAGCGTAAAAAAAAGCCAACGGAATATAATAGATTGGAGACGGGAATTTAGGAAGCCTGTTCGTGAAATTAGATAAAAAATCTTTCTTTGCGCACAAGGGAAAAGGGCAACTTTCGCGCCAAGTTCCCCTGAGTGGTTGAATAGGGAAAAAAACGAGCAATTTCCGCTCGTTACGCCTACCCGTTAAAGCGAAACGAAAAAATTCACTCGAAGTGGGTTATTCTTATCTCAATATTTTAATGGCTCGTTTAACTGCATCCGCAAAATAGTTCGCCTCGTCAATGGTATTGTACATTGAAAAGGATGCCCTGGCAGTAGCCTCAACTCCAAGCCTTTCCATAAGAGGTTGGCAGCAATGGTGCCCTGTCCGCGTGGCAATTCCCTCGGCATC
>JAYOWQ010000039.1:0-13654 GCA_038152055.1 Opitutales bacterium
TTTAAATGCTTCGATCGTGTTTGTAGGAGCCTTTGGCGTTGGCAAGGACATGCATTTTCTGTACCTTAATATAGGTATTATTCAAGTGATTACTTTCGAAACCCGCTACTTCACTAACCCAAAAGAATCTAGTGAAAATGGGGCCTTGCGATGTTGGCGGGCACCTTGAAGCATTGAGATTTACGGAAATAGTTTTTTAAATTTAAACAATGAAACAGCATGGCATCAGTAGTAAATTCTTCAGAACCGGCTTTCATAATCAGTCGGATAGGGGGGGAGAGAAGTGAAGTGAGTTCTGTTCTCTTATCCAGTAATACAGGAAAGTGATGATACTCGGAATCGAGAGTTCCTGTGATGAGTCAGCCCTTGCGTTGTACGACCGGGAAAAAGGGTTGGATGGGGAGTGGGTGCATTCGCAAATTGTCAAGCATGCAGAGTATGGCGGTGTTGTTCCTGACCTTGCCGTACGTCAACATCTTGAGAATTTCTTTCCTTTGCTCGATCAACTTAAGGAAAGGCTGAAGGAAAGAAATAAGATTTCATTAATCGCCGTTACATGTGGTCCGGGTCTGGTCGGTTGTCTGGGTGTGGGCTTGAGTATTGCCAAAACGCTAGGTCAACTTTGGGAAGTTCCTGTGTCTGGAGTGAATCATCTTCGCGGGCACGCCTTTTCTCCCTTTATGAGGCTCTCTTCCCTTGATTTCCAATGGTCTGATTGGTTGCCCCATCTTGGCCTATTGGTTTCAGGAGGCAATACCTTGTTGTTTGAGATTTCCAAGGATCTGCTCATATCCGTTATCGGTAGGACGATGGATGATGCCGTGGGTGAGGCGTTGGATAAAGGAGCCAAATTACTTGGTATTCCCTATCCAGGAGCTGCAGAGTTGGAAAAAATTGCTAAAAAAGGGGATCCTGGTGCTTTTTCATTCCCAAGAGCTTTCAATTCTAAGGCAGATCATGACTTCAGCTTTTCTGGTCTCAAAACAAGCCTACTCTACGCTTTGCAAAAAATGAGCGAGGATGAGATCACAAGGAGGCATCATGACCTTTGCGCTTCCTATCAGGAAGCTGCCGTAGATCAACTTGCCAAAAAATGTGCAAAGTTCCTGAAGAAAAAAGATTACAAGAGCTTTGGTCTGTCCGGAGGCGTCGCCAATAATGATTTGTTGCGCAAGAGAATGAGTGGAATCTGTATCGATCGGGACTTGCCATTTCTCTTGCCTGAAAAAAAACATACTGGAGATAACGCCGCCATGATTGCTCACGCCGCTTTTGTAGACTCCAGAGGATTGTGGAGTGATCAGGGAGGGCTATTATCCTTCAATCCCGGTCTTGAGCTTGAATCGGTCCAATCCTCAACTTCCAAAATATAAAAATGCCAATCTTGCCTCCCCTTTCAAAATCAGTAAGATCAATCCTAAATCATGATCTCAGATCCCAATAAATCCAAGAAGTTATCAGCTAACGAAGGCATCAAGGCGGAGAGCAATTTTTTGCGCGGAACCATCCTCGAGGGCCTGTCGGATCAATCGACTGGCGCCATTTCCGCGACTGACGCCCAGTTGACGAAATTTCACGGCACTTACATGCAGGACGACCGTGACAAAAGAGCGTCCCTCATAAAGGAAAAAAAGGAAAAAGCCTATTCCTTCATGATTCGTGTGCGGGTCCCGGGAGGAGTATGTACACCCAAGCAGTGGCTGGGTATTGATGCCTTGTCGGATAAATTTGGCGAGAGCACCCTCAAGCTTACTACCCGCCAGGCTTTTCAATTATATGGAGTGCTCAAACATAACCTCAAGCAGACCATGAAGGAAATCAACGATACTTTGTTGGATACCTTGGCCGCTTGTGGTGACGTCAATCGTAACGTGATGTCTCCCGCCAATCCTTTTGAATCTGGCTTGCATCAGCAGACTCTTGACATTGCTCAAAAAATTCATGATCACCTGACGCCTCGCACAGGGGCATATGCTGAAATCTGGTTGGATGGTGAGCGGAATTCAGTTTTAGGCGCAGACGAAGAAGAGCCGATATACGGTAAGACCTATCTTCCTCGAAAGTTCAAGATCGCTGTCGCGTTACCTCCTCGAAATGACGTCGACGTCTTTTCTAATTGTTTGGGTTTTGTGGGAATTCCGGAAGGAGACTTGGTCGTTGGATATAATGTACTGGTAGGCGGCGGGCTAGGTATGACGCATGGCAAGACGGCTACTTTCCCCCGGTTGGCCGACGTCATAGGATTCTGCACCCCCGACCAAGTTTTGCAAGTAGCGGAAGAAGTCGTCAAGATTCAGCGTGATCATGGAGATCGTACAGACCGCAGGCATGCTCGCATGAAGTATACGGTTGAGGATTATGGCGCTGCTTGGATTTTGGAGGAATTGAATCGTCGGCTCGGTTGGAAATTGGAGCAACCAAGAGAATTTGCGTTCGATTCCACAACGGACCGATATGGATGGACCGAAGATGCTGACGGAAAATGGGCCTATGGTTTGTTTGTGGAGGGTGGAAGACTTCGGGATAAGGATGGGAGCAGGGGTAGAGCCGCACTTCGTAAAATTGCCCAGGAAATCTCCTGCCAATTCCGTTTGACCGCAAATCAAAACGTAATTGTTGCTCGAGTGGATGCCGCCGACAAACAAAGACTCGAGGATATTCTTGCAGAAAATGAAGTAGTCTTGCCCGAGCAGTTGTCAGGTATCCGTCTGAATTCGATTGCATGCACCGCTCTTCCAACCTGTAGTCTCGCTCTTGCAGAGAGTGAACGTTACCTGCCTACCCTGGTCGATGAACTGGAGTCGATCATCGACGGGCTTGGGTTGAGGGATCAATCGATTGCCATTCGTTCGACTGGTTGTCCAAATGGTTGTGGCCGTCCGTATCTTGGCGAGATCGGTCTAGTTGGGAAAGCTCCTGGCAAATACAACTTGTATCTGGGAGCGGGTTTGGATGGAACCCGCCTGAACAAGTTATATCGACCAGCCATTACCCATGATGAAATCGTGTCCGAGTTGCGGCCCGTGTTGGAAGATTTTGCGAACAATCGCTTGGCGAATGAAAGATTTGGGGATTTTTGTGTACGTAAGGGCTATGTTCAGGAGACCTTAACTGGAACGGATTTTCACGATTGATTCAATGTTTTTAGCCATTGGTTCTTCGTGAAAAGTTGGTGAAGCGCCGATACTCCAAAAGTTTGAGTCGAAAGACTCATAGCAAGCATGACGTGCCAGTGTCCACCATGGGAGAAGAGGCATCTCTTGAACTTTTGGACTCCTTGGACAAAGACCCTTTTGTGCTTGTACTTGACCAAGTTCAGGACCCAAGGAATCTAGGCGCTTGTCTGCGTTCTGCCGATGGCGCTGGGGTGGACTTGGTGGTTTTGCCTTCTGACCGCGCTGCTGGTTTGACTGAAATCGTGCGGCATGTTGCATGCGGAGCTGTCGAGAATTTGTCAATTGCCCGAGTTACGAACTTATCCCGTTATATGGAAGAATTGAAACGGCGGGGAATTCGCCTCGTTGGCACGAGCGATCAGGCGACTATTTCCTTGTTTGATTCCAATTTGACTGGACCTTGCTCCTTGGTGATGGGTGCCGAAGAAACGGGAATCCGTCGTTTGACGGCCAAGAATTGCGACGAACTGGTATTTATCCCGATGAATGGTATGGTCGAATGTCTGAACGTATCCGTCGCTACGGGCGTTTGCCTTTTTGAGGCTGTTCGACAAAGGCATTCATCCTAGTTCTTTTAAGGAACAAATCCAGAAGGCCTCATCTAGTGGCTTGCATCCGATGGCTGAAACGATGATCTCAACTTCAGCCCAATCGTTCCCGGAGTAAGAATGAAGTTGTATGAGAAGCGTAGGCAGAGGGCAAAAAATACAGTGCTCAGCAAGGAATTGCGTAAAAATAAATAAGCAGGAGTGAATCCGGGTTCCCCAAGTGTGAGAGCTTGGAAAAGACCTGATATGGTTTTGTTGTATGCTGGGTTGACCACCCATGCGAATGAACAAGTAATCATATGAAAGAGGAGGGCGCTTAAAACGGCTCCACCTGTCCATGTAAAGGCGTTTCTTTTCGTTCCCATCTTCTTGCCTAGCCTCCATATCAGGATGTAACTACCCAAAGTCACAAGCATGAAAGGTTCAAAGAACGTCTTACCGTAAGAAGGGTTCAGCAGGACATCGGAAAGAACGATCGCCAAGAGAGGTGCCATCCAATTTAAGAAGCCACGAAGATAAGCTCCGCAGAAAAGAAAGACCGCCAATGCTGGGGAAAAATTAAGTAATGAGGGATGATCCAGAGGAACGTATCGACTGTATCCAACCAGGAGAACGATAAGGACAATCCAGATTACATGAGCCTTTGAAATGAATTTGTCCGAAGCGGATGATGAGTTTTGCATGGGTTGAAATTTAATAAAGGAAAGCGTTCGGCGAAGCAAGATTAGCTTGCGCGAGCGGACGAGGCGACAGGCAGACGATCGATCAATCGATCGAGTAAGGGGACTTGTTTGTCTCGAAGCTTTTTCTTTGCATCCTCGATGGGCAAGAACTCGACGCGGTCAATTTCAGGAAATTTGCAAATCTTTCCCGAGCCCTTCGGGTATTCCATTGTTATTTCATTGCATACAAGAATCCGCTCATTTGACCAGTCACCCTCGAATGCCCATGCAAAAACTTCCTTGCCATTGTTTTGAACGATGGATCCAAGGTCGAGGTAAGGACCGAGTGGTGTCATGCCAGTTTCTTCCAAGAATTCACGAATAGCCGCGTGAAAAATGTCCTCACCAGAGTTTGGCTCACCCTTGGGTATACTCCACCATCCATCGTCCTTGTATTTGAAATGAGGCCCGCCTGGATGGGCAACCAATACACGAGTTTCACTTTTGAGGGAATCATGTCGGTACATGATCAATCCGCCACTGATCTTTTTCATTTTTTTACTGAAGGTCAACGGACATGAAGAGCAGGTCATGCCATTTCCCGCAAAGCATTCTTGATCGAGGTCGGGATAGAGTAACCTTGAATCCGAGTGAGAGGTAACAGGCAAGCGCTGCACGGTTTTCTCGAAGTACGTTAAGGGTCATTTTCTTGCAACCCAAAGATTTTACAGCCCATTGCATTGCGGATTCGCAGAAGATGCGACCATATCCCATTCTTCGCTTTTGGGGGCATACGATTACTCGGCATAGTGTGCAGTGGCGGACTTTATCCAGTACAATCTCTCCATAGGCAATCAAGTTGTCTTGCAGACCGGAGAGCGCAAGACAATGAATGTCAGAACGGGTTCGGTGAGTCCTGAAGAATCTTTCCGAAAATCCTTTTTCGAAAGTTTTGCCAGACCAATAATAGAGTTACTCATTCTAATGAATCCATGAGATTAGCGTCATTGACCATATGTCATCAAATGGAACTATGCGGATTGTCGAAGTTTGTACCTTTTTGAGCATCTTCAAGTTCAGTTCTAATATGACTGTAAACGTTGTTATTGAGCAATGCGTTTTGCAAGCCAAAGGGTGAAGGATTAAGAAGTGCTTGAAAAAAAGTGTAAATCAAACCATCAATATACATAGGTTATGAACATTCGTATCAAACTTCTCGCATCCGCATTGATGATTTTAGGCATCGGTATTTTTATGGGTTCATTTTTGGAGAAGGCGGAGACCAAAATGGGGATTATCAAGGCAGGTTTTGACGAAAAGGGAAATCAGGTATGTGTTAACAAATCTCAGGTTTATCTTTTCAAGAAGATAAACGGAGAAAACAAAATCGTCTTTCACTACCACGACGCATTGAGTAAGGAAGCAATCGTCACCAAGTCTTTCGCCGATCCTGAATCACTTGAAGTATACTGGGATCAATTGCTGCGAAATTGGTAGACGTCTTTCCTATGCTTGCCGACTCCACTTTCTTCGATAGAAACCCGTCGGGTCGTAGGTGTCAGCTTGTTTGATAACGTTGAATTTTCTGTTTGGACGAGGATCACTTCCAAATCCTGACAAATACAACCAGTTACCATAATTGCTGCAGGGGTCGTAATCAATCAGGCACTCTTCAAACCATTGAGCTCCTAGTAGCCAATGAACTCCAAGGTTGTGAATTAGATAGGAAGCGACGTTTTGCCGTCCGCGATTACTCATCCATCCTGTGGCTCGCAACTCATTCATGTTTGCATTGACGAAATCATTTTGGGTGCACCCCTTTTTCCAGGATTCAAATCGTGTAATCTGATCCTCAGGAAGTTGAGTTTGCATCCTTTCCGGATGGAAGCCCAAGGGATGAAACAGACGAGGGCCGTGCTTTCTGGCAAGAAAGTGAAAGTAATCTCGCCAAAGCAATTCAAAGAACAACCAGTAAGTGCTTTCGTTTGCGCCGAACTTGGTTTCGTAATTTTTAATCTCGAAGAAAATTGTCCGAGGAGACAGGCAGCCTGCGGACAACCACGGAGAAAATCGCGATGAAAAGTCAGGTCCGGTCAATTCATTTCTCGTGAGTTTGTACCTGCTCAAACTATGACTCTCCCAAATCCATTCTCTTATCCTTTGCCTTCCAGAAGAAACGCCACCATGGAAATGGAATTCGGATCGGTGATCTTTTTCTTCTAGGCTAGGGAAAATGCTTTCAATGCTTGGTACGTTGCTTGAATTTTCTGAATAAAATAATTTTGGTGGTTTCTTGGAAATGACTGTTCTTATTTTCAGGTTTTTTTCAACAATCTTGCGAAATTTGGAAAAAGTATCCGGTAAATCAGATAGATTGAAGGGTAAGTCGGACGGATCAATAAGGGTGGATCCATTGAATTTTGAAATTGCTATGCAATCTCGCAGTTTTATTTCGGATTGCTTTTCTTCCCACGCATCCTCTTCGGAAATGAAACATTCGGAAATCTGATGTTGTTTCATGAAGGCAGGAATCACATCTTCGATCACGCCTTCGAGAAAGATCAAGGAGCCTCCCATTCGATTGATTTGATCTTTGAGGGAATGAAGGGATTCCAGAAGAAATTCAGCTCGGTGTCTATTGATTCTTACAGGAGAAGTTGACTTCCAAATACGATCCTCGAATATGTAAGCGAAAATTATTTCATCGCATTCAGAGAAAGCTTGGTTGAGTGCGGGATTGTCATCAAGTCTGAGATCGTTTCTGAAGCAAAATACCCCTCTTTTCATGTAGCTTGGGCTAATGGATTGTAAATATATGCATGAGTTGCGAATTTGCGGTATGTACTGCCAGGCAGGTACTAACCATTCGGCTTGGTGATATCCCAATAATTTTTATTCTCATACCGCCATTATGATTCATTGGCAAGATTTCACAAATTTTCAAGTGTTCAGGTCCCGTGCAAAACCGTTTCACGCGACCATTTGGATCTTGAATATCAAGCAAACCGGGTCGTCCGGAAATTTCCACGCACTCTATTGTGTCCTTGCCATTATATCCATTTTCACAGGAATCGCTGTAAAGATCGTAGGGGTTATGGAAACCAAAGATGATACCAAATTTGAAAGTACCGTATCTCCTGATTCGAATCACGTTGCCCAGATGAAAGATCTTCCTCTTTTGCAAGCCAAGCACCTTAAGTTTTCGACATTTTTCTTGAGGTGAACTGAAGTATTTCAATCTTGAGAAGTCCCCGTTGAATTTTGGACTTAGGCTTCGTGGCATTAACTCCAGTAGCTTAAGCTTTGGTCTCTTTCCCTCGGTTACGTAGACGATTTCACCAACTCTTTTCTTTCCATTTCCGGTATTTCTCTCAACAACAATGTCGCCCAGTTCAAAACTATGTAGAAACGCTTTTTTCATGAATCAAATACATAATACATGCAAGTACACTAAAATAAACCTGGTTATATGCGTTCAGCCATATACAAGACCTGCGGGTAGAACGAAGTTCTTAAAACAAATTTGGACCATTGAGAAATTTTAGGTGACTAAGTCTACGCTCTCTTACTCTCCTTGATGTGAATAATATAGTGGCAGTCCCGTTAGCCTTAATCAAAGACAGGAAGGTCTGTCGCTTGGGGATTTAGCAAAAGCTAGCTTTTAATTGGAAAAAAGTGATGCAGTAATCAGATTATTCATATCGTCAACTGATGTGTTATTAAAGAAGAACGAGATTAAATCCATAAAAGGAATATATTTATATCTACCAAGGAAACACAGTTGCGCTATCCTTTCAGATCGGTTGATTATCAAGGTCTTGTATGTCTTTCTTGGGTATAGATCTAGGCACTGGAGGAGTTCGCTGTCTGCTTGTTAGCGAGTCGGGCCTCATTTTTGCAGATGTATCCCGATCTTTGGATCAAATTAATCTTTCCACCGTATCGGGCCATTCTGAGCAGGATGCGAGGGACTGGATTACCATTCTTGAAGATGCATTGGACGAATTGTTTTCCAATCCATTGCACCGGGAAGTGCAGGCCGTATCGGTTGACAGTACTTCAGGTACAATTCTGCCAGTTAGTTCGTGTGGAGTACCGTTTGCAAACGCTTTTTTACACAATGACGTCCGGGCAAAAGATGAGGCCGAATCGTGTTATAAATTCTTTGGTGGGTTATGTTCTCCCACCTTTTCTCTTCCTAAAATTCTATGGATGCAGAATAACTTGAATTTACCAGAAGAAACCTTGTTTTTACATGCGACGGACTTCCTGAACTGTTGGCTTGCGGGCCACACGGATTTACCCACGGACTTCACCAATGGTATGAAAAGCGGAGTCAACTTGGATACTGGGAATTGGTTTGAAAACCTTCCTTCGATTAATTTGCCTAAAGTTGTTTCTCCCGGGCAGGTCATAGGAGAAATATCATCCAAACATTGCAAGAGGTGGGGATTGAAACCCGGTATCAAATTAGTTAGCGGCGCCACAGACTCCAATGCCGCATTTTATGCCTCGGGCGCGGCAGAACCTGAAGAGTGGTCGACCACCATCGGAACAACTCTTGCGATTAAGGGAATATCCAAAACAAGAATTGATGACCAGTCCGGTTGTATTTATTGCCACCGTCATCCGGATGGTTATTGGTTGCCGGGAGGAGCATCCAATGCCGGAGGAGAAATCTTGCGAAATCATGATAGGGACCTGAGTATGCTGGAGTCCCCTGAAAATGCTAAGATTATTCCAGCCAGCTTGGTCTATCCTTCGGTGAGAAAAGGTGAGAGACTTCCCTTTTTGGATTCAAAGTTTGTACCTTTTTTTGAGGGAAGCGAAAGAAGAGGGAAAGATTATCTTTTAGCCTGTATGGAGGGTATCGCCTTCGTCGAGTACCTTAGTTACGAATTATTGAAGAAAAATGGGGCGGTGCAGGGTGACAAAATTTATGCCACCGGCGGAGCGGCCTCCAGTGTACTTGGTTTACAAATCCGAGCAGACGTCTTGCAAAAATCAATGCATGTGCCTGCTTACCCTCATTCAGCCATGGGAGCTTCCATTCTTGCTGCTGCCGGATACTTTAATCGAGAAGTAGGTAAGGTATCCAAGGACATGGTATCCATGAAACTGGTGGTCGACCCAAGTTCTTCTCCAGCAGCCGAGAGATTGGACCGGCTCGCTTATTTTCGAATGCATTGTCCGATGTGACTGCTGGTATGAAACTTTTTATATCGGATCTCGATGGAACTATTTTAGAAACGGAAGACTACCATCGTCTTGCTTACAATGCTCTTTTTCAAGAGCTTGGACTTTCTCGCAGTTGGTCGAAGCAAGATTACGTGAGCCGCTTGCAAACCATGGGTGGTAACAAATTCCGCGAAGTCTTTTCTTGGCTGAACTTGCCTGAAAAAGATTATGAAAAAACAAAGGATGAATTATATCAGCAAAAGACAAAGCTTTACGTTGAGATAATCACTGGGGATCTCAAGAAAGGAACTCTATCCCTGAGGCCTGGCATAGTTCGATTGTTTACCGAGATCCAAAAAGCAAAAATACCTATTGGCATAGCAACCGCTTGCGTCGGTTGGGCCGCGGAAAGCGTTATAAAGGCCGCCCTTGGAGAGTTATTCTTAAAATCTCTTGCCTGTCTGTGCGGTGGAGAAACGGTTGAACGTCAAAAGCCCCATCCTGACATTTACGAACTGGTTGCTAAAAAAGTAGGTGTCAATCCTTCCTCATGCGTGGTTTTGGAAGATACGGCTCATGGGCTTCGAGCTGCTAAATCCGCTGGAATGAAGTGTGTTGTCACCCCCAGCGAATTTGCTTTGGGGCATGACTTTTCTGAGGCTGACTTAATCGCCGAGTCATTGGATGCAAAGACTGGAATAGGCTTGGATCGCTTGCTCCAACTCTTGCGATAGCAAAAAAAGATTTAGGACTCATTGATCCAGCCTTTTCATTTGTCTTTGGAGTTTCCAAACGCGGGGGTGTTCTTTTCCCAACCATGCAGAAAAAATGTTCTTGGATTTTTCAAAATGTAACAAAGCCTGTTTTTTTTGATCTTGGAGCGCATGCATGGCTCCAATCGTGTAATGGGTCTCCCCGACTTCCATACTTTCAGGGCCATGTTCCCTGTGTAATTCGGGTATGGATTCAACGAGCCTTCGAATTGCGTTGGAGTAATCCTTTTTTCCCATTCTTGAAGAAGCCTCTTCCTTCGTCGTGTGGCTTTGCGTTGTCTGAGAAGCAATTCCAGTTTGAAAAGGAGTTGGAGGGGGAGCTTGTTCCAAAGGACTTACGTGCTCGTTGTTTGACTTAAACCATTGTTTGCTCTTTCTAAGTGTCTCCGCCAAATAGGGAAGTGTTTCTCCTTTATTCATGGTTACGCCACTTCCGCCACATCCCGAGACGCAACAAATACATGGTAAAGTCAAGATGAGTCGAAGCATCATGTCCTTACTTTGCTTACATCTCCCCTTGCAGTCAACCCCTCGTGTTTCTGGGATTGATCGCTTATGATCGGGTTGATTAAAATTAAAAAAGTGGCAGGTATAAATTACGGTTTTCACGACTACAAACAATTGATCGGTGAGTGGAGGCGTCTGTCCGGACGGGAAAATTTGAAGTTTGAATGCCTGTTAAAGAAGGATGGATTGCCGGTAATGAAAATCAGAGGTGGGAATCACAGCCCGAGGGACGTAATATATCTATCTGCTGGGATACATGGCGACGAACCGGCTGGACCGCGCGCTTTGTTGGAATGGGCAAAAGTTAGAATCAAGGATTTTACTTCCATTCCATTATTAATCTACCCTTGCTTGAATCCCTGGGGTTATTTGAACAATTCAAGATTTGATCTGTCGGGAAAGGATTTGAACCGGGTCTGGGGTTGCCCCAGTCATCCTTTGGTCAAAAAAGTGACCCACTCCATAGATGGAACCAATTTCGGACTCTCCCTTAACCTCCATGAGGACTATGATGCGAACGGCATCTACTTGTACGAACCTTGTCGCGGAGGAAAAAACGATAGTTCTGCCGAATTGATCCTGCAAGCAGGGGAGAAAATCATTCCTAGGGACACACGCTTGATGATTGATGGAAGAAAAGCTCGGGATGGAATCATCCGGCCGCGAGCCGTTAAGGATTCCGAAACTGAAATGCCCGAGGCCCTATACCTCTTCAACCAATCTGGCGGAAGGAAC
This sequence comes from Opitutales bacterium, assembly GCA_038152055.1. Lineage (GTDB taxonomy): Bacteria > Verrucomicrobiota > Verrucomicrobiia > Opitutales > Seribacteraceae > Chordibacter. The sequence goes on from JAYOWQ010000039.1 coordinate 11,580, forward strand.
TTTACGATCGAAACACCATCGGAATTTGATTTCCAAGCAAGAGTCTCCGCCCAAGTTAGAATGATCGATGCTGCGATCAAGGCAGTTTATTTTTAAAGCCTCTTCCCATTGATCTTTTAATTGATTACTGAAAGTATCCCAAGGAAAGTTCGATCGCATGAATATCCCGGTCTGAAAAAGAAACGGAAGGCGAACCTGATGAAAAATCATTCATGTGATACCAATGATAGTGCATTCCTAGGATCAAATGCTCAAAAGGCCGGAATTCAAATCCGGTCGAAGCAAAATAATTTGAGCTTAGGTCTTGATAACTCTTGGCAGTGGGAGACACAAACTTGGCTTCTTGGTGGGTAAATCCTATCCCTCCGCCGATGGAAAGGCTTGTATGATCGGTCAGGGGAAACTTGAGTCCCATGGCCGCAAGAGTTGATAAGCTTGAAAAATCTCCATTTATAGTAAACGACCCTATCTTTTCACCACTCATTTCATTTTTGAAATGAGCTACCTTTAATTCAAGATAGAAGTTTCTCCAACCATAACCCATGCGGACTCCTGCGTCATAGCCATATTCTTGATCAAGATCCAGGATGTCTGTCGGAGTACTCCACTGCACGTTGGATGAATAAAAGAATCCGGCAAATGGCAGGAAATAGAGGCCATTCGAATTATCCGACCATTGAGGCTTGTTGGAAGACTCTACCGTTGGTTGGATAGCGGGATTGCCTTGATCTTTTTTCAGTGCAGGAGTAGAGGAGGGTTGTATTCGATTATCTGGTTTCGATGGCTTTCTCTCACTGGACAAACCGACTGGGGAAGGTCCTGGAGTGGATTTTTGCATCGATGCAATTTTGCCTTGAACCGATTCCATTCTCAGTTTGATTCTGTTCAATAATTTCTCTCGTTCATTGGGTTTGTTTCGCAGTTCACGAGATGTTGGAGGCGTGGTATCGATAGCCTCTTGCCCCCATGACAAAGTGGAGGCAAATAAAATAAAAACGACGAAAATCGAAAAACCGGGCAATCTGATAGACGATATCTTCACTCTCTACCAATGCGTATACCGCCGCTTTCAGAAAACCCGTCCATGAAAAGTTCGGCAAGGATGGTTTCTTTTTCGCCCTCGCTAAGAGTGGAGTCTTTGTCCAGGTATTCACGTACGTATGCGATTTGCGATTCCACGGAAAAACTGGAATCAAAGGTGAAGTCTATTGGCTTTTCTCGATCGATCGACCATCCTGCGGTGAAGGACACCCCAGTAGTGAGCAATTCCATGAAGGCTTGACTCTTCTCTTCGGTCGTCAAATCGTTTCGGTCTTCTATGAACTTGCCGATAGCAGGAGCAAGTTTTTCGCCCGTTGAAGTGGTTGGCAAAACCGGAAAAAATTCCGCACCCAAAAAAACGTCACTAACAGCTTCAAACTCGAAGGACTCCGCTAGTCCATCCGCTCCTCCAACCCATCCATCAAACCTGTAATTAGCCGAGGGAACCGCCTGGATAATGACAGGCGCCCACCTCTTGTATTTCCCCTGCCCCAGGATCTTGCCTCCAGCCCTGGGGAAATGCTCGGTTTGGATGGTGTAAATTTTGTCCAGTTCGAACCATTCCTCATACCTGTAATCATATAGAGTGGCCCTGTATCTACTCCTGTCCAAAAATGTCCATTCTTCCCTTTCGTTCATGTAGCAATGCGGGAAGGAATCCGGACCAGTCCATATCCACCCCAAATTCTCTCTGTATATCCATGTGTATTTGGAACTGTTCTGTTTAATGTAGGACCAGCCCAGATTTTCATGATATACCCAGGGGAAAGATGAATTGAAATAAAGTCCGAACCAATCGTTTTGCATCCAGCCTTTTCCCCGATCGATCCCATTGGATAGAAGCATTTCCGTATCTTGCAAATCAAAGAAAAAATCAAGAAAAGCTTCAATTTCTCCCGATACGTCATAAGTGTCTGCGGTTGAATCCAGCGATTGGGGCAACCCCCATCCACTTTCTATCTGGTAGGACTGACTTGCGGAAGAAGTCGTCCCAATTCCAGATAATGCATAATCGAGGGAGTAATTTGCCCATG
>JAYOWQ010000040.1:0-12761 GCA_038152055.1 Opitutales bacterium
GAGCACCACCTTGCCAAGGTGGATGTCGAGGGTTCGAATCCCTTCGCCCGCTCCATTAATACGGACTTCGAAAATTAACCAAGGCTTTCCCGAGCCCCATTGGAAAAAGCGGCTAAGTTCTCATATTTTTCCGACCCATAAGTTTCTAGCGTGGCGCCGGCTCCCTCTAAAATCGGAACAATAGGAAGGATGTCTACTGGCTTGAGTCCTGTGTCAGCCATCATGTCAACCTTGCCTGTACACAAAAGATAGTACCCGTAGCAGTCCCCCCAGGTTCGGGCAGTTGCGCCTCTGGACAATACATCATTCCATAGAGTATTGAGAGGAGAGGCTCTTAGAGTCTTTTCATCTGTCGTGACAACAATTGAATTATTCCATTCTGAATGATTTTTTACATATACTGGTTTTCCGTTTAGAAAACTTCCTTTCTTGTGTCCACACAATCGAGCATCACCGATCATCGGAAGTCTCATAAAACCATATTGCGGAATATCAGCGTGCATTAATCCAATCAATGTGCCGTACATAGGTACCCCTCTAGAGAACCCTAGAGTTCCGTCAATTGGGTCGATCACCCATGTATATTCTGATTTGCCAAAGAAAAATTTTCGTTCCTCGCCAAGTATTGAGTGGTCAGGATATTCTTTAGATATAGAATCACGCAAGCAGTCTTCGATCACAAGATCAACGTTTGTAACGCTTGTACCATCCGCTTTCGTGGAAATGGAAAGGGTTGTGTTTTCAATCAAATGCTTGATATGATCAGTCGCCCTTTCGCAGAAAACAGAAAATTCTTCAAACGATGGAATCATGTTATAATTCAAATATTTTATTTATGGATTTTGAAGGCTCTCTTCGAACCGGAATAAGAGAAGTTGGAATCGTAATAGTTAACGAAGGAAAAATCAGTCAAACTCATGAGATCGTAAAACAGAAGAGCGACAAAAGGCAAATGGAGCTAAAAATTATCGAATTTTTCGCATCAAAGATTGATGAGATTCCAAAATGCATATGTTCTCACAACCATTCTACAGAAAATAATCTTCTAAGATCAATTATGCCATATGTTACTTCGAGAAGTACAGAGAATATTACGTGGGGACCATGGCTTGACACACTAAGTATATATCGCAGGTTGTATCCTGATCTAATGAAATATGATTTGAAGTCTCTTGTGGAAAGTTTCCTGTGCCCTGATAAACTAAAAATAATTGCAACCAGACACTGCAACATACTCAGGGCCTCGTACCATCATGCACTCTACGATTCAATTTGCTGCTATTTGTTGTGGCTTCGCATATCGCAAAAAATAAAAATCAGTCCGGATTTGAGAATCAATCGGTTAAGGGAATAGGTTCGGATGTCGAACCCAGGGCCTCGGATTCGACGGGTTTGATTCCATCTTCATCGAGCATAACGACTTCGGAAACTCCGACTAAGTTATCTCCATTAGATAGATTGACCAAGCGAACACCCTTAGAGCCTCGATTGGTTTCTCGTATGTTCATGACAGGGCAACGAACCGCCTGACCTTTTTTTGTAATCATCAAAATTTCACTATCTTGCGAGACTGACAACGCGTCGCAAATGCAATTCGTATTCATCGCGACAACGCCTTGCCCTCCTCTTTTTCTTGGGCTTGTCTGCTCATCCGAGTTTTCACTAACGCCACCATTGGGCAAGAACGATGAAAAGCGTGTCCTTATTCCGAGGCCGTTCTGTCCGCAAATAAGAAGCAATTTATCATCATCGACAGCTAGCATATTTACTACTTCATCGTTCCCCCTTAGCTTAATCCCACGAACGCCACGAGTTGCACGGCCCTGATTGCGAAGTTGAGAACAATCAAACCGTAGCCCTTTGCCTGCTTTTGTCAGAACCAACAAGTGATCATGATCATCTGCGATCATTGCCTTGAGAACCGAATCTCCTTCATCCACCTTAATTCCAATAATCCCCCCCTTACGATGGTTTTTGTATGCTTCGATTTTTGTCTTTTTAGCAACGCCTTTTTGGGTACAAAGAACTAAAGATTTTTCACTTTCAAAAGACTCCACAGATAGCAGAGAACTTATGGCTTCACCTTTTTGAAGGTTAAGGAAATTCACAATATTTCGACCCTTGGATATTCGGCTGCATTCAGGAATTTCATACGCTTTTTCTACATACACCCTTCCATTGTTCATTACAAACATGAGAGTATCGTGTGCATTACACGTTTGAAGCACGGAAACTGGGTCTTCGTCCTTGAGGCCGCTTCCTATAACCCCCTTTCCTCCTCGATTCTGCAGTCTATACTCTTCAACGGAAGTACGCTTAATAAAGCCCGTCTGAGTAACCGTGACCACGCATCCGTCATTAGGAATAAGGTCCTCCATGCGCACGTCGCCTTCCATTTCGGTAATTGAGCAACGCCTTTCGTCTCCGTAACTTTCCTTGAGTTCCTTAAGTTCTCCTTGTATCAAGTTCAACAGAGCGGATTCATTTTCAATTATATTTTTTAATTCAGAAATTAACAACATTAAATCCGCATATTCAGCGTCTATTTTTTCTCTTTCCATTCCGGTGAGTTGATAAAGACGTAGATCTAATATCGCACTTGCCTGTCTTTCGGAAAGATTATAGTTTGCAATAAGCTTTTCCTTAGCTTCATTTCTGTTGGATGAAGCCCTAATTGTGCGTACAAATTCATCTAAATTGTCTAGCGCAATTTTATAGCCTTCTAAAATATGCGCTCTATCCTCAGCTTTTCTCAGGCGATACTGGGTTCTGCGTAGGGTGACAACCCGTCGATGTTCAATAAAACACTCCAAGGCTTCTTTTATCGACAACTGTCTGGGTCGCAATCTATCCAAGGCAAGTAAAATAACACCGAAACTGCTTTCCATCGGAGTCAGTTTGTATAGCTTGTTCATCGTAACACGCTCGATTTCGCCCATTTTGAGCTCAATGACAATTCGTGTTTCTTCTGTGGATTCATCCCTTAAATCACTGACTCCATCGAGAACTTTTTCTTTCACTAAATCTGCAATTCTAGTAACAAGGGTCGCACGATTTACATTGTAAGGGATCTCGGTAATTACGATTTGCTGTTTTCCGCTAGGAAGATCTTCTACGATCATTGTTCCTCTCATGCGAACGATACCTCGACCCGTTTTCATGTATGATTCAATACCAGATTTACCAAATATACTTCCACCAGTTGGAAAATCGGGGCCCGGAATAATCTCCATTATTTCATCCACGGAAATTTTTGGGTTATCAATCATTGCACAAACCGCATCAATCAACTCACTTAGATTGTGAGGTGGTATATTAGTTGCCATACCAACCGCAATACCCGTGGATCCGTTCATCAACAAGGTAGGAAGCGCAGAAGGCAAAACGGATGGTTCAGTAGCGCTTTCCTTGTAATTGGGGATAAAATCAACCGTATCCTCGTCAATGTCCTTTAGCAGTTCCTCGGCAATCTTGGTTAATCTGCACTCTGTATACCTGTAAGCTGCTGCTGAGTCTCCATCCACGGAACCAAAATTACCCTGTCCATCAACAAGAGGATATCGCATTACCCAAGGTTGTGCCATACGTACCAACGTATCGTAAACCGAACTGTCTCCATGGGGATGATAATTCTTTAGAACCTCTCCTACCACGCCCGCGCATTTGTCGAATGCCCGATTGTGCAAAAGTCCCTCCCTCAACATCGCGTACAATACCCTTCTTTGAACCGGCTTGATTCCATCCCTTACATCAGGAAGGGCTCTGCTTACAATGACTGACATCGAATAGTCGATGTAAGCCGACTGCATGATCTCGCTAATGTTTACCTTTGTATGTCTTGCGCTGTCCATTTCTATAAAATATTTTTTATGCGTCCAAATGAGTGACGTTAAGTGCGTTATCCTCAATAAACGCTCTCCTTGGAGCAACCTCTTCGCCCATCAGCATGGTAAACATTTCATCTGCTGCTACCGCATCTTCAATCTCTACCTTAATTAGGGTTCTTTTCTCGGGATCCATGGTGGTTTCAAAAAGTTGCTTTGGGTTCATTTCACCAAGTCCCTTGTAGCGCTGGATTTGAAGTCCTTTGCGTCCAAGATTTCTCACTTCCTTGAGAAAATCATCAAAGCCATTCAATGGTATATCTTCGGATGAGGCCTCCATGCCGGACTTGATATAATATTCCTCGCTGGTGCTACTCGAGAAAAAAGATGCGTCAAGGCCTTGATCAAGGCACTCTAAAAGAAGTTTTTCCAATTCATTACTTTCGTAAAGATCATGCAGGCTTATTCTTTGCGAAACTACCTGATCTCCAATTAATACTTCCTTGACTAGTGAATTATCATTATTCTCAATTCCGTGTGATTTCATAAAGCCAGTTTTTGCTTCTAAATCCGCAAGGAATCTGAGCTCATCTTCATTTCCCGATCGAATTCTAGCCAAATATTTTGGTAGTTTCCTGGAATTTTCATCGTAATGAGAAAAGAGTCTTGACGAAGTACAACCATAGCGGTGAAGACCTTTTGAAATTTGTTCGATTTTCAAAAATTTAGCGTACAAATTTTCTAGGTTTAAACGATCAAATAACTTATCGTCAGAGGATCTGTAAAGTTGAATGTCTTCGCATCCAAGCTTAATAAGAACACTGCTCATTTCAGCGTCATCTTGAATATACCTTTCTGTCTTTTTACGCTTTATCTTGTAAAGAGGGGGTTGAGCAACGTACACATAGCCGTTTTCGATCAATCCTTTCATTTGTCTAAAAATGAAAGTTAAAAGTAATGTGCGAATATGAGCCCCATCCACATCGGCATCGGTCATTATGATAATTTTGTGGTATCTTGCCTTAGCCGCATCGAAGGATCCCTCTCCCTCGTGATCTCCGATACCTGTGCCCACCGCTGTTATCAAGCTCCTGATCTCTGCGTTGTTAAGAACTTTGTCAAGTCTTGCCTTTTCAACATTCAAAAGCTTACCGCGCAGCGGAAGAATCGCTTGCGTGATTCTATCTCTACCCTGTTTGGCAGAGCCCCCTGCGGAATCCCCCTCAACGATATAAAGTTCGCTTTTGGACGGATCTTTTTCAGAACAGTCAGCTAGCTTGCCGGGGAGACCTCCACCCGAAAGCGCGCCTTTTCGAACGGTTTCCCTTGCTTTTCTGGCCGCTTCTCTAGCTCTAGCAGCATTGATTACTTTTTGAATTATCCCTTTGGCTTCTTCTGGATTGATCTCAAAATGATTTTTTAATCTTTCTCCGACAATCTTCTGTACAATGCCATCAACTTCGCGATTTGACAATTTTGTTTTTGTCTGCCCTTCGAACCTCGGCTCAGGAACTTTAACTGAAATTACTGCAGTCAGCCCCTCTCTAACGTCATCGCCTGTCAAAGACATGTCTTTTTCTTTGAGCAGATCATTTTGACGAGCATACGCATTGATTACACGTGTGAGAGCTGTTCTAAAACCTGAAAGATGGGTTCCTCCTTCAATATTGTGGATGGAGTTTGCGTATGCGAACAACTGGTCATTGAAGGAATCATTGTAGGTTAATGCAACTTCTGTAATAATAAGGCCATCTCCGGATTCCGTGGGAGCCTCACCTGAAAAGGATATTGGTTCGCTTAGTAGCTGATTCTTATTCTTGTTTAAATAAGTAACATACTCGGAAATCCCATTTTCAAAGAAAAATTCTTCCGCCTTGTCCACTCTTTCATCCATAAGAAAGATACGAACACCCGGGTTAAGAAATGCTAGCTCACGCAATCTCTTTGCCAAAAGTTCGAATTTAAAGTCTCTAGTTTCAGTGAAGATTTGTTCGTCCGGAAAAAAGGTGACCTTTGTTCCGGAGGAAGATGAGTCACCTACAATCTTGAGCGGTTGAGTGGTTACGCCTCTGGAAAACTCCATTTGATGAACCTTGCCGGCTCTTCTTACTTCGGCAACAAACCACTCGGAAACGGCATTGACACATTTGGCGCCTACGCCATGAAGCCCCCCGGACACTTGATAGGCTCCTTTCCCAAATTTACCACCTGCATGAAGATTGGTAAGCACCAATTCAAGGGCTGGCATGTTATACTTAGGATGAATGTCCACAGGTATCCCTCGGCCATTGTCCTGAATAGTGCACGATCCATCACCGTGCAACTGAACCTTGATTTCGGAGCAATAGCCGGCCAAGGCTTCGTCGATGGAATTGTCAACTATCTCGAAAACGCAGTGATGCAATCCCCGCTCATTGGTGTCTCCTATGTACATGTCAGGGCGCTTGCGAACTCCTTCCAAACCTTCCAGTTTCTGAATTTTGGAGGAATCGTAGTCGTCTGCTTGATTGGTATTCTTGTTTTGGGTCATTTTAAATAAGGATAAATCGCAAACAGCCATTAGGTCGGCTAATGTAGCTTTTTTTTGCCATCGCTAAACATGGTTTCTTTTTGAATAAACAACACCCATTCAGCATGAAGAATTGGGGTGATTGGGTCAAGGGGAGAGTCGCTTCTTTAAAGAGTCTTATAATGCAATTGTTTTTGCAATGAACTCACCTTCCCTCATCTTTGATAAATTCTATATATCATTATTTACAAGATATTTGTAAATATTCAGCAGACATAAAACATCTTTTCATGTCGCGTTTTTTTATCAACTTTTTTGAAGAGTCATTCTTATATTTTTCAATATGTGAGAGATTTCTTGCAAATGCAGAAAATTTTTTTTCCTACCCATCCAGTCCTGGCTCAAATTTTTGGCATGAAACAAGGTGCATGTTGTGCCGTCGGGCATTAGTTCCATTAATGCAACTCCCTACAATGGAATAAAATTCCAATGCCAGGAAACCAGCATCGTCGTCCCTAGAAAATAAAAACCCATGGGCCAAATACCAAACTTGAGAAAATCCTTGAATCTGTATCCCCCAACTCCATAAACAAAAGTATTTGTCTGGTATCCGATAGGGGTAATAAAGCTTGCCGAAGAAGCAATACAGGCGGTCAAGACAAAAGCCCTCGCCGAATTTTCGTCCAACCCAATCTGATGTGCGGCCGCGAGGGAAACGGGAGCCATGATTGCAATCGTTGCATTATTGGAAAGCATTTCCGTCAAAATTGCCGTTACCAAGTAAATTACGGCAATCGCACAAAGTAATTGCCACTCTCCAACGTAAGGGGCTTGGCAAATGGCAATGACCGCTTCTGCCAAAAGCGCCGATGCTCCCGTTTTTTCGAGCACCACCCCTAAGGCAAGCATTGAATAAATTAATATGATAATGTTCCATTCGACTACTCGACTTGCTTCACGCAAAGTAACCAGCCTGGTGGTCACTAGACATATTACTCCAAGGATCGATGCAATCGAAAGAGGCAATATACCGAATGTGGCCGATACAACGACCGCGCCCAAGACAAACATTACTCCAAGAGGCTTTAGATTTTCTTTGTCTTTGGCAACAGGGGCATGCTCCAAAAGAATGACTTCCTTGCTGGCGCGTAATTTATCTATGGCTTTTTCAGAGCCCAGAAAAAGCAAGGAGTCGCCAGCTTTTATTCTAAGATCACCCAAACGCATTTGTAAATTCTTCCCCCTTCTGTGGAGAGCCACCAAGGAGAGGTTGTATCTAGTGCGAAATTCAATCTCATGCAGGCTTTTGGAAATAAGAGGGGAGGTGGGCCCAACCATTCCTTCCTTCATCACGGCCTCTTCCATTGAAATTCCTTCTATGCCGATAGACATAGAGTTAAAAATCTGAACGCCAATCCCTTCCCTTGCATTCATTAATGCCTGGGGTTTGCAGGTCATTATCAATCGATCACCTACTTGGAAGAAATGGTCATCAAGCATATTGGACAAGCTGTTGCCTGCTCTCACTACATCCAGCAAACGAATGCCGGCTGATCTTTCAAAGACCGAGTCCGTCATTTTCTTCCCCAGCAAAGTAGATTCAGCAAGCACAATCGCTTCAGTTAGATACTCTTTTCTTTGGATGCCTGCAAGAATACTGCTGAGCGCCTCTCTTTCCGGCAATAATCTGCGCCCAAAAAAGATTAGATAAAACAAACCTGTAAAAAGTAGCGGTAGGCCTATTTTAGATAATTCAAACATTTCCATTGCTTTCATGTTTGGATAATGGAGTGATTTTGTCATAAATCCGCTCGCAAGGATATTGGTACTCGTCCCGATTAGCGTACAACAGCCTCCAAATATTGAAGCGTAGGATATTGGAATAAGCAATTTCGATGATGAAACACCCAATGTTTTGGACAAACTCATCGCTACCGGCAATAGAATAACCACCACCGGGGTGTTATTGACAAAAGCGGAGCAAATGGCCACAGACAACAAGAGCATAAGCATGAATGGCTTATATCCATAAGCCGTAAATTCTTCCAAGTAGAGGGACAATCTCTCTATGATGCGGTGCCTGGTCAAAGCAGAACTTATCATGAACATAGAGATTATCGTCAAAGGGGCTTCGCTTGAAAAAACACCTAAAATTTCTCCTAAATTTGGCCAATTGGATAGTCCTGATGCAGTGAGTACGATGATGAGGCCAAGCAAGATCAATGCAGTAACCTCCATTCGAATTTTTTCCAAAACAAATGAAATCAATGCCAAAACCAGCAAAGCCAGAGAAATTAAAAGTTCGGTATTTAACGCGATGTCCATGAAGGAAAATGTTAGATCTTCGATTATTTAAGTTTGCGAAGGCTTAATTTTCATAGAATTATCCCTTTTTCCAAAATGGTTGTCGAACATATCCTCAACTTACACGAACTTTGACCTACGAGTTTACAAATCGGCCTCGCCGCTTGAGAAGATCTCCAGCCATCTTGTCTCTGATCGAGGAATGTTCACTAACGGTAAACGATCTTCTCTTACCCGTATTTGTACACGATGGCGAGGAAGTCGAAGAGATTTCCTCGATGCCCGGAGTTTTTAGGTGGCCACTTAGAAGGCTTGCTGAACAGATTTCGCAATGGCATGCAATCGGGCTACGGGGCTTTGCTCTTTTTCCGAAAATTCTTCCTGAATTCAAAGATCCTCTTGGCAAGGAAATTCTAAACCCAAATTCTCTTACATATCGTGCCGCAAAATTAATCAACGATACCGGGCTTGATCTCGTTTTGATAGCGGATCTTGCCTTGGACCCCTACACAACCCATGGTCATGATGGCGTGCTGGACAGAAATGGCGATATAGATAATGACCGAACCGTTGAGATTCTTGCCGAGGCTTCCGTGCTTTGCGCAAAGGTTGGTTATCATTGGGTCGCGCCTTCGGACATGATGGACGGACGGGTTGGAATAATTCGTGAAAGTCTGGATAAAGCTTCCTATACTCAGGTTTCGATTCTATCTTATGCGGCCAAATTTTGCTCTTCATATTATGGCCCCTTTAGGTCGGCAATTGGCTCTGCCTCCCCCAAAGCTCCCAAGGTTGAAAAGGGGTCTTATCAACTGAACCCAGCCAACCGCAGGGAGGCTCGAAGAGAACTGCAACTCGACAGGCTTGAGGGAGCCGATATCTTGATGGTCAAACCTGCCGAGCCCTATCTCGACATTATTCAGTATGCCAAGCAAAATCTCGATTTGCCAATTGCCGCCTTTCAGGTGTCGGGCGAGTATTCTCGTATCTGCGCCGCAAGCAAATTAGGCTGGCTCAATGAAATGGATTGCGCAAAGGAATCTCTCCTTGCAATCAAGCGCGCAGGAGCCGATTTGATAATTAGTTATTTTGCCGATCGAATGGCTTTAGCGCTAAACGATTAATTCAACCGAGTTATATCCAAGTTCAATCATTCGTCTGGAGCTCCACCCTCGTAGGGGGACGCCTCTTCTTCTCGATCCTCGTCATCATCCCACTTCAAATCTTCATCGGGAAGAAGTTTTTCATCTTTTTCCGAAATATCAATAAGGTGAGTGTCGATATCCGAGTAATCCTCTCCGTTATCCTCATTGTCATCGTCATCATCCAAATCGGCATCAATCTCAAACCCATCCGGAACAAATTCAAGGATAGCAATGAGTTCGTCACTGAAATGACTTCTGCGTCCTTCAAGAAAGTCGTTGTTCAATTTCTCTGAAAGAACCTCCTCCATCTCTTCCATAGTGTAAGGTTCGGTAAATTCAATTAATTCATTGAGCATGGATACTCTTACCTGAGACACGTGACTGAGAAAATCAGCATAAGGACCCTTTTCCTCATCCAGCACATCCGGTAGAGCAAACAACATATCTTCGGCTTTCAGAAGAGAATCTCTGACTCTCTCCAATCTGACCTTTTCTTTCTTCAACTCCTCAGTGATTTCAAAAGTAAAAAAAGCTTCATCAACCATTTGTGACTGAAGGCCAAACTCAGTCATCGAGTCAAGAAGCTCATTAATATATAGAAATTGTTTTGGGTCTATAATGCCCAAATCTTCGATATCCCAGTTTTCCGAATCACTAATGGAGTCTACCCACCATTTTTTTTCTTCGTCACAACGGACTACACACCAATCTAAGCTCGGACTTGTTTTTTTCATTGGTTTGCCATAATCGATGTTTTTTTTATATGTCAATCCATTGTGGATATTTTCTTTTTTTTTTATTTTAAATTTTTTTCTGTTTTGAAACTGTAAATTCCTTAATGAGCTTCCTATATCAAAAGGTTTTCAGGCCGCTTCTTTTTAAAATGGAACCCGAAACGGCTCATGAATTCGGTGTGCGAGCCTTGGAGTTGGTGGCTCAATCTCGTTTATTGCGCAATATCGTCGGCACTCTCTCTAGGAAAAAATCCAAGGAAGGATCGATAGAGGCTTTCGGTCTGGATTTTCCCAATCGAGTTGGGCAAGCGGCTGGTCTGGATAAAGACGGTCGCTTTCCGGCTGCCTCATCTGCGATTGGATTTGGGCATATCGAGGTCGGCACGGTGACTCCGAAAGCACAACCAGGAAACCCCAAGCCACGCCTTTTTCGTTTTGCAAAAGAAGAAGCTTTGGTCAATCGCATGGGATTTAACAACCAGGGGGCAAGTGAATTGACGAAACGAATTTCTTCCACTTTTCCCAAAGGGCTGCGATCCGTCCCACTTGGCATAAACATCGGAAAGGGCAAGGCGACTCCAGTGGAAGACGCTTTTGAAGATTATGCCGCTTGTTTTAGGACAGTTATGAAACAGGCTGATTACATAACCGTTAACATCAGTTCGCCCAATACGCCAGATCTCAGAAAGTTACATCAGACAAATTATTTGGAGCCTTTGCTTAAGAGCCTAAGAGATTTACGCCGCAGTCTATCCCAAGAAAGAAAAAGCCCACCTTGTCTTTTAAAAATTTCTCCCGACGAGACATTCTCCCAAATCGAAGAACTTGTCGGAAGAGCCATGGATTATGAGTTTGATGGGATCATAGCATGCAATACTTCGGTTAATCCTCCTCTTTCCATGCAAAGACAATGTCTTCCAGAAGGAGGTATTAGTGGCAAGCCGATCGATTTCAAATCCACGGAGGTCATCAGGTTTATCAACCAAATTACGCAAGGTCGCATCTCAATCATCGGCTCTGGAGGAGTTTATGATGCTGAAAGCGCCCAGCGCAAATTGGATGCCGGCGCATGCTTGCTGCAACTTTACACTTCCTTTATTTTTCGGGGCCCATTTTGGCCTTCCAAACTTGCCCGCGCATTACCACTTGCCAAAGGGTGGTAATGCATACTTAGTAAACCTAATAGCAATCATTTTCCTCAACAACTTAATCATTGGCGAAATGAAAAAATTCCTCTTTGTGCTTTTTGCCATTTGCCTGGCCTCTTTTTCCTTCACTTTTTTCATTCTTTTTGAAGGTCGTTCAAGCAACTTTTCTAATTGGTGGCAAGAATGGACAAGGGACAGCGAGGTTCTTCCCTTTGGTGCATACAAGACTCGCAGAATTAATTCGTCTGATCTTGTTCTTCATATGGCAAATAAGGTGGAATTCCAAGACAATCACCTCTTTTGGAAAGGCGGGGGCGCCAGGGCTCTACCGGAATTAACTGTCTCTGGAGAAGTCGTTCGTTTTATCATTGTGGAGAGCGGAAGCGGTTATTCTGATTCCGTGCGCGCAACCATCAAAGGGGCGCAAGCTCGAAAGTTTGTTCTCGGGCAGCCGATTGTCAAAGACGGCGCCATTGTTTCCTTACCTATAATTCGTTCATCCCGCTGGAATGAATTGTCCCTGGCTTTCTGCGGAGATGAGCCAGAACCTTTCACTGGGACAGCCGAAACCATCCTTCCGTCGGGTCAGATCATCGATGAAGTGCCTTATTTTCTTGGAAAACTGCATGGCAAAGCCTTTAAATACAATTCCCTCGGAATACCCGTTTCTTCCAAAGAGTACAATTACGGGAAAAAGAACGGCACGCATATCTTTTGGTTTCAAGATCCTCGTGACCCCGATGATTACAAGCCAGAAAAGTCTAAGTCGGGAGAACTGCTCCCCTCGCTTTGGTCTAAAATTCGTGAAACTGCCAAGGAAAAATTTGGGGAGGGCATTGGATCAGGAAAAGCCAATAAGTGGATCGTGGATAACTACAGGCTGAAGGGCGGCGATTTTCAGGTTAAATTATTGGAACACTGGAGGGAAAACCGAAGACACGGACTATTTGAGGGATTTGATCATCTAGGCAACAAAACATTCAAAGACGAATACACTGACGGGCTGCGCACTAAACATAAAACCTTTGACAAAACAAAGGGATAATGGTGCTCAAGGGGGGACTCGAACCCCCACGCCTTTCGGCACTAGATCCTTA
>JAYOWQ010000041.1:0-12724 GCA_038152055.1 Opitutales bacterium
TGGGAGAAGAAAAAGGAGATGGCCGAACTCGGAAAACAGGGTTGATAGATGGGGGCAGGTTCCTCCCCATACTTGGAAGTCAACGGACTTCGAAAAAGCTTTCCCGGGGTTTTGGCCCTAAAAGGAGTCTCACTTTCCTTATCCGAGGGTGAAGTACTCGCCCTGATAGGTGAAAATGGGGCAGGCAAAAGTACTTTAATGAAAATTCTTGCGGGGGTACAGCCTGCCGATGAAGGAGATTTCCAGGTGAAAGGAGAAGCGGTTTCTTTTCGTTCGGTTAATGATGCAATGAAGAGGGGAATTGCTCTGATTCACCAAGAGCTGAATCTTTGTGGCAATCTTGATCTTGCTTCGAATGTGTTTCTTGGCAGGGAGCCAGTGAGGGGTGGACTAATTGATGAGCCCACCATGCGGAAAGAAGCCAGAAAGTATCTGGATTTGGTTGGGCTGGATCTGCCAGTGGAAACGATTGCAGGCACTCTTCCTATAGGGAAGCAACAGCTCGTTGAAATTGCCAAGGCTCTTTCCTCAGATGCCCGCGTACTGATTATGGATGAACCCACTTCTAGTTTGTCTCAGAAGGAAACCGAGACTTTATTCGAAGTTGTTAAGGATCTTAGAAGTAAAGGTATCAGTGTCATTTATATTTCTCACCGGCTGGGAGAAGTGATTGAGCTGGCTGACCGGGTAACTGTTTTTCGGGACGGTGAAAATGCTGGAGATCTCACCGGTGATGAGATTAATCATCACAATATGGTCAAGCTTATGGTGGGTCGCGAGCTTAGTGAGTTTTATGACCGAGAGGCTCACCAACCTGGTTCAACCGTCTTAAAAGTCGACCAAGTTTGCACACCTGCTTTTCCTTCATCTCCTCTCTCACTAGAGGTGAAATCTGGGGAAATTGTGGGAATCGCCGGTTTGGTTGGCGCAGGTCGAACTGAACTTTTACAGACGATCTTTGGAGTTACTCCGGCTCTTTCGGGAACTCTGGAAATTAATGGCAAAGCTTTGACCGTAGATAATACGATCACTGCGATTGAGGCTGGAATTGCCTTGGCCCCGGAGGATCGTAAACAACATGGTCTTGTACTACCGATGTCAGTTCGGGAAAACAGTAGTTTACCCAGCCTCAAAAGGGATGCTGCCCGTGGCTGGTTGAATGAGAAAGCGGAAGTAAAGGTGACCGATACGGCGGTTGAGTCCATGAAAATTAAAACTCCCAATAATGAGCAAATTGCCCGTTTTCTCTCCGGTGGAAATCAGCAAAAAATTGTGCTGGGGAAGTGGTTAGCAATGAAACCAAAACTGCTGATGCTGGACGAACCAACCCGGGGAATTGATATCGGTGCAAAGAGGGAAATTTACAAACTTATGGAAAAACTGGCAGGGGAGGGGATGGCTATTCTATTTGTATCCAGTGAAATGGAAGAAGTTTTGGGTATGTCTGACCGTACCTATGTGATGCATGAAGGTAAAATTTCCGGCGAATTGAGCCGGGATCAACTTAGCGAAGAAGCGATCATGAACCTTGCCACTGGCAATCTACAAGCTGCTTAAAAGTATTCAATAATATGAAGAAAAATATCCTTGGAATCTTTCTCTTACTGGTCGCGATCTTTGTGATCACTGCGATGATCAACCCCAAGTTTCTCAATGCTTACAACATGCAGAACCTGGTTAAGTGGTCCAGTCTCTATGCGGTGATGAGCCTTGGGGTTGCCTTTGTGATTATCACAGGAGGAATTGATCTTTCCATCGGATCAGTAGTCGGACTGGTGGCGGTTGTCTTATCAATCTGTCTAAAGCTCGAGGGAATGGATCCATGGAGCGCGATTGGGCTAACCCTTGTTTTGTCTTTAGCAATTGGTTTTCTGCACGGCATATTGATTACCAAGGCCAAGGTTCAGCCGTTTGTGGTTACATTGTGTGGTCTGTTGGTATACCGGAGTTCGGGCCGTTGGTTAACCGATAATCAATCGATTGGACCGATACCCCTTGCAGATGATCCGGGTTATGCGAATATTGAACAAATTCAGCGGCTGGACTTTTTGTTCAGCGGTAAGATCGCTCTGGGTTCTTTTAATCTACCCACTCCCGCTTTGCTTCTTTTGTTTCTTGGCATAGCGGCAGCTATTTTTCTTCGCCGAACCATCTGGGGGAGATATCTCTTCGCGCTGGGTAATAATGAAGAGGGCACCCGTTATAGTGGGATTGATACCGACAGGATGAAAGTCCTTGCTTATGTGCTTTGTTCCTTTTTCGCGGGAATCGCGGGAATTCTTTTCGCCTTTGAGCTCGATTCAGTGCAACCTGCCCAGACTGGAGAATTTTATGAACTTTACGCGATTGCGGCTGCAGTTTTGGGTGGTTGTAGCCTTCGTGGTGGTGAGGGTACGGTTTTAGGCGTGGTAATCGCGGCGGCAGTGATCCGCTTGATCTATAACTCCATCAATATGGTGGGGATTTCAACACACTTGGAGTTTGGTATTCTTGGATTGGTTATTCTCCTTGGAGTGATCGGGGATGAATTTCTCAAGAAAGCGGTCGCCCGAAAACAGGCTTCTCTAAAAACTTAATTTTTACGATCGGAGTGTCCAAGGTCTGTGTCCGGACAAATTAAATCGCGAATTCTTTGCTTTAGCTCCTTGGGTTGAGGAAATCCGCCATCCTTTTTGCGACACCAAATAAGGTGGTCATCAATCCATACCTGGAAAAGTCCTGCTTGCTCGCGCTCAGGATTTAGGCTCACTGATCCGACTTTATCGGAAAAAGTCGTGAGAACTTCCTGAGCCAACCAAGCGGCTCGTAGCATCCATCCGCAAGCCGGACAATAACGAAGGCAAACTTTAGGTAAGCCGGCCATGGGTCACGAACGTTTCCTTTTCATACAGTAAATTAATCTACGATCCAGAAGGAAATCGAGATTCTCTTTGCTCGGAGCGCATTCACGTTGCCAACAATGTTTTGAGAGTTTGAAATGTAAATTATGAATTTTATAGGAATTGACGTCGGTACATCTTCCATAAAGGCGCTTTTGGTAGATGGAAACGGGAAAGTGCTGGCAAGCAGCAACCCGGAGTATCCTTTTCAAACGCCCGCTCCTTTGCAGGCTGAAACAGATCCCGAGGTCTGGTGGGATGCCACTTGCAAGGCGATTCGCGAGCTCTTGAGTCAGATTTCACCGGAGTCGGTCTCAGGGATTGGACTTACCGGGCAGATGCATGGTCTGGTCCTGCTTGATCATCAAGGTAATCCTCTTCGCCCATGCATCATGTGGAACGACCAGAGATCATTCAAGGAGTGCGAGGAAATGACTGAAATCTTGGGAGGTCGAGAAGTCTTGAGAATTACCGGGAATCCCATCCTGGCAGGCTTTACTGCTCCTAAATTACTCTGGGTGGAAAAAAACCAACCAGAAATCTTTGCCAGAATCTCCAAGGTTTTGTTACCCAAGGATTTTATTCGTTACCGGCTGACTGGAGAATTTTTTTCCGACGTTTCCGACGCCTCGGGCACTTCGATGCTCAACGTTGGAAGGAGGGCATGGTCAGAGGAAATTCTCGCCGGCATGGGATGGTCCAAGGATTGGTTGCCGGAAGTTACGGAATCCACCGTTGCATCCACAAAAATTTCCGCTTATGCAAGTTCGTTGACTGGCTTGAACGCGGGTACACTCGTGATTGCAGGTGGTGGAGACCAAGCTGCTCAGGCAGTTGGTTGTGGAATTGTTCAGGAAGGAATGGTTTCTGCAACCTTGGGCACCAGCGGAGTTGTCTTTGCTCAGAGCGACGAGTACAGGGTGGAGCCTGATGGCAAGTTGCATTCCTTTTGTCATGCCGTTCCAGGGAAGTGGCATTTGATGGGAGTCATGCTGTCTGCAGCAGGGTCCTTTCAATGGTACAAAAATAAACTGTGTGGTGAAGAGCAAGCCATCGAGGATGCGGGAGGTGAAAATGCCTATGAATTGTTGACTGCGGGAGCGGAAAAAGTTGAGCCTGGCAGTGAAGGCTTGGTTTTTCTTCCTTACTTGTCCGGAGAGCGTACTCCTTATCCTGATCCCCATGCTCGTGGAGCGTTTGTCGGACTTACTCTTAGGCATGGCAAGAATCATCTCAGTCGTGCGGTACTGGAGGGAGTTAGCTATGGCTTGAAGGATTCCCTTGCCTTGATGCAAGCTCTTGGCATACAGCCGGATAACGTAATTTTGTCAGGCGGTGGCACACGTTCCCGGCTCTGGAAGCAAATGCTTGCGGATATTTTTGAGACGCGATGCACCTTGGTCAATGCAACCGAAGGGGCCGCTTATGGAGCGTCCATGTTGGCTGCCGTGGGAACGGGGAATCATTCAACCATTGAAGATGCCAGCAAACTATGGATCAAACAGACTGAGCAGATCGCGACCGGACCTAATCATTCAAAATACGGAAGAAATTACCAAATTTACAAATCGCTATATCCGCAACTCAAAGATTCGTTTTTTCAGCTTTCGCAAGCATGAAAGCAATGGTTTCCGTTGATTCCAATGATTCAACCTATGAGTCATCGAGAACTTTGGGAGAGTATTTGCTTTTTCACTATGGTTCGGAAGATGAGCAATTTCCTTGGGCTCGGGGCCCCAAGGAAGCGCTTGGCTTTCCTCTAAGAAGCGTTGATGAATTGATGGACGTTTCATCCAGGGTCGATAGTGCATTGGACCTGGGATGCGCCGTTGGCAGGAGCAGTTTTTTACTCGCGGATAGATGCACTCGAGTGCTGGGAATCGATTATTCGCAAGTCTTCATTTCAACCGCTCAATCCATATTGGAGAATGGTTGCTTTGCTTACTCCTACCAGGAAGAGGGAATTTATTGGAAAAAGGGTATGGTTAGAGTCGATAAACGCCCGGACAATCTGACTTTCGAAGAGGGAGATGCATGTCTTCTTAGTTCAGACCTCGGTTGTTTCGATTTGGTTCATGCCGCCAATTTGCTTTGCAGATTAAAGGATCCGGTCAGTCTCCTTGACCGACTGCCTGGATTGATCGTTCCCGGCGGACAGTTGTTGCTGACAACTCCATTTTCTTGGTTGGAGGAATTTACCCCTCGAGAAAATTGGCTGGGAGACGGGAAATCCTGCAAAAGACTTAAGGAAATCCTGTCGGAATCCTTCGATCTGGAGATCGAGAGGAATTTACCGTTTTTAATTCGTGAGCATCGCAGAAAATTTCAATATTGCGTTTCATTGGGAATGCGTTGGCGGAGAAAGTCCAGTCCATGAAACTTAGTGAATTTATGGGCACGATAGACTTCAAACAATGTCCTCCCTCGGGTCTTTCGGTCGTTCTTGAAGCGCTTTGGTGGGTCCGGAAAGGGGACTGGGAAAAAGCCCATGATCTTGCCCAGGAAGCCGACTCAAGGGATGGGCACTGGGTACATGCCCATCTTCATAGAATGGAGGGAGATTTCGCAAATGCTTCTTATTGGTATGGCCGTGCGGGCAAAACAGCACAGAGTTCCGCGTTTGAGGAAGAGTGGAAGACAATCGCTGTGAGTTTATTGGAGAATGAGCAATCCTAATCATTCTCTCGAAAAGGGCTCTCTTATTACCGAAGAATTTTCTTGGGACTGGATTACTCCGCTATGCCTGCTTGCGCTTAGTGTAATGAGTGTATTGTTCATTCGTTCCGCGCAGGCTTACGGGGGGGGGAGTTATTGGAAGATGCAGATACTATGGTGCATAATTGGATTTTCCGTTTACATGGTAATCGCTTGGATTGATTATCATTG
Organism: Opitutales bacterium; assembly: GCA_038152055.1. GTDB lineage: Bacteria > Verrucomicrobiota > Verrucomicrobiia > Opitutales > Seribacteraceae > Chordibacter. The sequence continues at coordinate 5,766 of JAYOWQ010000041.1, forward strand.
GTGGATGAGGTATGCTCATTTCTGCTACTTCATAGTTTTGCTTTCTTTGTTGCTCGTATTTGCCGGACCCGTGATTTATGGAGCCCGAAGATGGATCGACTTGGGGCTTTTCAAGATACAGCCATCCGAAATCGCCAAGTGGTCAACCATGATTTTAGGAGCCAGTATACTGGCACGCTCTCCGGAAGGAGACATGAGAGAATCTCTCCGAAGTATAGCCAAGGTCGGAGCGTGCTTTTCCTTGCCTATGTTCTTGATTTTTCTGCAACCAGACTTAGGTTCAACAATGGTTTTCCCACCTATTGCATTTTCACTTTTGTACGTTGCTCGTATGCCAGCTAAATTTTTCGTTTCCACGTTTGTCGTATTCGTGGTGATGCTCGGTGTGTTGAGTTTCGACATTTACCATTATTACTTATACAAACTAGAGAATCCACTACCCTCGGAAGCCGTGGTGGCTTACGAGGACACCTCACTACTTCCTCTCAAGGATTATCAACGCAAACGTATTTTGACCTTCATCGCACCTGAAGTCGAAGACCCTCATGGGGTTGGAGCGAATTGGAATCGTATACAAGCTTTGATTGCTGTAGCCACTGGCGGTCTTGCCGGCAAAGGCTTGGGTGAAGGCATGCAAGCCAAGCTTGGCTACCTTCCCACTGCAGTCGCTCATAATGATTTCATTTTTGCCGTTATTGCCGAAGAATCCGGCCTTTTAGGCGGATTCTTGGTTATCGGAGCGATCATGCTGATCGTTTTCGGTTGCTTGCGAGTGGCAGCCAAGGCGTCCGATCGTTTTGGAGCCATGCTCGCAGTCGGAGTTTCGGTACTGCTGATGACTCATGTTTTCATAAACATCGGCATGACGGTTGGCATTACCCCAATTACCGGCTTGCCCTTGCCGTTTCTTAGTTACGGCGGTTCATTTATGATTGTTTGTTTCTTGATGTTGGGAATGGTTCAGAGCGTGTATCGGCATCGTAAAGACGTTTTATGAAAAATTCATCGAATCTCAGAAATTTGCATTGCCGGTCGAGGATTGGATTCCCCAACCTAATTGACCATGGCCAGACGAAAAAGGCGTAGAGCCTCCTCTAACAACAATTCCAACCATTCCGGCGCATCCAACGAAGAGACCGTTTTAGAAAACGATCTTTCGGTAGCGCCTCTTGATCCAGTTCCAGTAAGAATAGACAAGAAAGAGTTGCGTGAATCCGCTCTTGATCGGGCAAAAAACCGTCCGATTCGCGAACGCATTCTTGCTTTCTTTAGAAGGGAAAAAAATCAGGATTACAAGGAAATCATTATCAATACAGAGGCTCTTGAGCGCAGGGTTGCGGTTATGGAGAACGGTATTCTACAAGGTTTTGATATCGAACGACTTGACAAGGACAGGATGGTTGGTGCGATATTCAAAGGGAAGGTTCAGAACCTAGAGGCAGGACTGAAGGCCGCATTCGTAGACATCGGACAAGATAAAAACGCATTCCTGCATTATTGGGACATGTTGCCGGGAGCGAACAATGATCCTTCCATTGAAATCGTAAGGGAAAACAAGAAAAAATCAACCGGCAAGGATGAGGCAAAATCCGTTTCCGACATTCCACGGGTCTTTCCTATTGGATCTGACATCGTCGTCCAAGTGACCAAGGCGCAAATTGGAAGCAAGGGTCCAAGAACCACCACCAATCTTTCCCTTCCCGGTCGTTTCTTGGTTCTTATGCCCTATGCCGGTCAATGTGGCATTTCCCGTAAGATCGAAGACAAGGCGGAACGCAAACGCCTGAAGAGGATCATAGCCAATCTTTCCTTGCGAGAGGGCATGGGAGTGATCATTCGTACTGCCGGGCAAAACAAACCTGAACGTTTCTTTGTTCGGGATTTGCATTTGCAGATGCAACAATGGGATCAAATTGAAGCAAAAATAAAAAATGAGAAGAAGCCTGCTTTGCTTTATCAGGAACCAGACTTGATCGGGCTTACCGCCCGTGATTTTCTGACTGATGACGTAGATCGCGTTCAAATTGACAACCGCGGCGATTACGAACGGTTAATTGACACAATTCAACGGATCTCGCCGAAATCAAAGTCAAAGGTATCCTTGTTCGAGGAGCAAATTCCAATCTTTCAGAGGTTTAACGTCGAAAGACAGATCGAACAAACCTTCATGAGGCGGGTACTTTTGCCTTCCGGTGGTGAAATTGTCATGGAAGAGACCGAGGCTTTGGTATCGATTGACGTCAACACTGGCAGTCATAAGGGAAACCGAAAAGATGGGAAGAACTTTATCTTGCAGGCAAATCTCGAAGCTGCATCGGAGGTAGCAAGACAAATGCGGCTTCGTAATTTGGGCGGTTTGGTCATCATCGATTTCATCGATATGAAAAATCGAGGAGATCAACGCAAGGTGTTTCAGCGGATGAAAAGCTCGATGGCTGAAGACAAGGCAAAGCATAATATACTGCCGATATCTGAACTTGGCATCATGCAAATCACCCGACAAAGGCATGACGAGAGCAATTCAAGCGGAGTTTACGAACCCTGCCCCTATTGCAAGGGTCGAGGAATAGTCAAGTCTTCTAGAGCTGTGAGTATTGAAATTCAGCGGGTTGTGTCTTCCGCAGTTCGCAGGCTGACCACCGAGGGCAAGGAGGGGTTGCGGTTGAAAATATTTCTGCATCCAACTGCCTTGCGCAGATTGCGAGGTCCCGATGCTCCTTTGCTCGCAAAATTAGAAAGGAATTATGGACTGGAAGTCAGTTTTGAAGCGTCCGAGAGCTATCATATGGAAAATTACAAAATAGTCGACGAATCTACGGGAAAGGATATCCGTTAGAATTCAGGAAAGAAAATATGCGAATCCTTGCTGCATTTGATAAATTCAAGGATTCCTTCTCCGCGCAGACTGCATGCGAGCTTTTGGAGCGGGTGGCTTATGAAAGGGATCCTTCCCTTGAGGTAAAATCCTGTCCTCTGACGGATGGGGGAGAAGGATTCGTTGAAATTCTCGCTTCCAGGTTCGAGAGTCGCATCGTTCCCATTTCAGTGCGCGATGCATATTGTGAAGAAAAGGATGTATCGATTTGTCTGGTCGACATTGCAAATCTAAACGAGGAAGCGCGAACTCTTTTGGATCTACCGAATTCAGGGAAATTAGCCATCTTGGAGATGGCCTCTGTTTGCGGATTGTCCGACCTCCCGAAGGATCGCAGGAATCCTTGGAAGACCTCGTCTGTCGGAGTGGGAGACATGCTCCTGCATGCAAGGAAAGCGCAAGCCGATTTCATCCTTCTGGGAATTGGCGGCAGTTCTACAAATGATGCCGGTCTTGGCGCCCTTTGTTCATTGGGCTTGAAGGTATTGGATGGTGACGGGAAAACGTTGAATTCCGTGTGTCCTGAATTCTGGCAGTCCGTAGCGGATTTTGACTCTCAGGGACTGGCCTCCTTGCCACCGATTCGAATCGCTTGCGACGTCAGTAATCCATTGCTTGGTTCGGATGGGGCAACGAAACAGTATGCCCGACAAAAGGGGTTGCCTGAAAATGATCTGGATAGGATGGAGCATGAGATGCAAAGACTTTCTGGCATGATTGAGTCGTCTCTTTGCCAGACCGAATCAAAAAAGACCGTGCATGGAAGTGGAGCGGCCGGTGGGTTGGGATTTGGACTTTCATTGGTTTATGACGTTCGTCTGATAGGTGGTGCGGAATTACTATGTAGTTGGTTTGAGATTGAGAAAGAAATAGCAAGGGCGGACCTGGTGTTTACGGGCGAAGGTAGATTCGATCGAACTTCATTTTCCGGGAAAGGTCCATTTAAAATCCTGAAAATGGCTCAACATGCTCACAAACCATCCGTGATGATTTGTGGCACTGTTGAAGATGGGTTGTCGGCGGAAATATCTGAGAGTTTTCCTCGAGTGTCCTGCAAATCCATCTCCAATCCTGATTGGGATCTTCGTCAGAATATCCGTTCCGGGCCAAGTTTGTTTCTAGATGCCTGCCATTCTGCTCTTTCCACTATTTCCGGAGTCGGGCCTGTCGAATGTCCCGTTGTTCGCGATGCACGATTCAAACGAATTCGCAGGCTGAAGAGATTCCTCCGTCCGTTACCCAGGCGTTCCAACGTTCATCGCTATCCAGTGCTCAAGTGGTTTTCGGAAACTGCATACAGGCGTTCTTACCTGTGGTCCTTCAAGGGCCGGGAAATCAAATCAGCCTTGTTTTTCGGTATATGGATATCGATGCTTCCCATAGTAGGCATTCAAATGGTGGTCGTCTTTTTTCTCGCTTTGTTGGTTCGAGCGAATTTACCGATCATTGTTGCCTTGCAGTGGATATCAAACCCTTTGACCATGGGGCCGATTTACTTTGCGGATTACAAGATCGGAATGAATTTGATAGAGTTGTTAGGGATTGATTACCCGCGAAACAAATTATTGAGCCAAAATTACGACTGGACCCATTTTTCCTACAAGGAACTTATTCGTTTAATCGACACCTTCCCTCCGATGTTTGCCGGTGGATCGCTTTTGGGAATCTCTCTCGGGGTACTAGCAGTCTTTCTTTACAAAATTTTGAGCAGGTTTTACAAGATTTAGCATGCTTGGCGGGAAATGCGTAAATAGTTTTTTAATTTTAGTGGCGAGAGTTCAAGTCTTACACTTCCTGTTTTTTTTCGTTCTATCAATACAGCCGATTATTGATCTAGAGGCGAGTCCCGGAATTCAGCTTGGCGTAGATTATCTGGAGAGCGAAAAATTCTCCATTCTGGCCGGTAAACGCGTGGGTCTGCTTACTCATCCTGCGGGAAGAACTTCGGACGGGCGTAGTACGGTTATGCTTTTACACAATTCCTCGGAGGTGAATCTGGTTGCCTTGTTCGGCCCGGAGCATGGAATTTATGGAGACGAAAAAGCTTCGGTGCCTGTGGATGACAAAATTGACCATCGTACTGGGCTTCCCGTGTATTCACTCTATGGGAAGTATCGCAAACCGACGGTTGAAATGCTTGAAGGCTTGGATTGTATAGTCATAGACTTACAGGACGTAGGTGTCCGATGTTACACTTACGTAAGTTGCATGAGATACGTCATGGAAGCCTGTTTCTCTTCGGGCGTTGAGGTGGTCGTGCTTGATCGCCCCAACCCATTGGGCGGACTCAAGGTGGCTGGACCAATGATGGATTTGGAATGGATTAGTTACGTTGGTGCCTTTCCCATGCCTTTCGTGCATGGGATGACAATTGCGGAGATTGCCCTGTGGTCCAAGCAGACTTCGGGGGTTCTAAAGATTGATGAAAAACTGCGAAAAAAGGGAAAACTGACAATTGTACCAATGCGAGGCTGGACTAGGGACATGACATGGCCTTCGACTGGACTTTCCTGGTACCCAACTTCTCCGAATATCCCGCATCTTGATGCAGTTGCTGGATACCCGATGACTGGTTTGGGGGCCCAGCTCGGCAATTTCAAACATGGGATCGGAACCAAATATCCCTTTAGATTTCTTACCTTTGAGGGCAAAAAGGCAAGCGATCTCAAGGATGCATTAATTCGCCATCGAATTCCAGGTCTTGCCTTCAAGGTCATGAGTACCGAAAGCGCCAACGGAAACGAGATCGAAGGTTTGTACCTTGTGATTGAAGATTGGACGGCATGGGAACCTACCAAACTTGCTTTTGTGATGATGAAATTGACGGCCGAATGGCAAAGCCCCAGCCCTTTTCTTAAAGCTGAAAAACCGGAGGTTACCTTATTTAACAAACACGTTGGTTCAACCGAGTGGTGGAATCATTTGATTGATGCCGGAAAGTCGGTGGACGTCGATGGCTTTATGAAAAGGTTCACCGCCGACTCGATCGCTTTCCGAAAGAGGGTGTCCTCTTATCTCCTTTACTGAAATTATTGATCAGCGAGTCAATTCGTCTTGGGAGAGAATCCGTATCTGATGAATCCGCAATGCTTCCTCGGCAATGTCTTCATCTTCCATGGCAATGGCAACGATCGGACGGCCATTAGGCTGATGCATGAAGGAATAAACGTAGTGGATGTTGATTTCGGCTCTTAGCAAGGCTTGCGTAACCTTGAAAAGCGTGGATGCATCATCCAATTCAACGGCAAGGACGTTTCTCTCCGTAAAACTTATGGATCGGGCCTTGAGTAAACGGGCAAGACCTTTGGGCGAGTTTGCGATTACGCGTATTACGGCAGAATCAGTAGTGTCGAGAACTGAAATTGCCAGAATATGCAAATCTTCCTCCATGAGCATGGCGACAAAATCATTCAGCCATCCGACTTTATGCTCGGCATAAATTACGAATTGACGAATCAACTCCTTGCCTGGATTTCGCAGAGTCGAGGAACTTTCGCTAGAATCAATCATACGAGTGATGAGATACTGATTTGGATAAGTGAAAAATTAACGAGGAATGCGCGCTTGCCTCGACTCCATTCAATTTAATAGGGTTTGGTTGTTCTATGCCAAGCATGAGAAATTACTACCTACACATTCTATCCATTTTTCTTGTTTATCAAGTTCTTATTGGCAACCAAGGGAGCAAGTGGGTTCATTCGGATCTTTTGGATTTGGAAAGAGCGGCGGATGAAGGTGATGCATATGCCCTAGGTTATCTTGCTCTCTGCCATGCTCATGGGGACAAAGGTCTCAAGGTTTCTGCAACCGAGGCCCAGTTCTTCGCTGATAGATCGGCCCTACAGGATCATTGGCTAGGTCATTTCGTTCTCGGGTATCTCCACTATCATCCTCCGCTTGGACCGGATAAAAAAGTTACGATGAAACGTTATCTTCAGGCCTTTCGCGATCCGGATGGCAGTTTGATAAAACTTGCTGCACAGAATGATCCAGTAGCCCAATTCGTGTTGGGTGAGATATTTACCGCCGAGAACTTGAATCCATACGTACAAACGGATTTGTCACTTGCTTCCCAATATTACGT
>JAYOWQ010000042.1:0-12660 GCA_038152055.1 Opitutales bacterium
TAACCGGGCTCATGAGCATGGTTCGCCCGGTAGGACTGCCTTGCCTGCCTTTGAAATTTCGGTTACTGGAGCTTGCGCACAATTGATCGCCAATCAATTTGTCTGGATTCATTGCAAGACACATCGAGCAACCTGCTCCGCGCCACTCAAAGCCAGCATCTATAAATATCTTGTCGAGCCCTTTTTCCACGGCCATCTTGCTCACTATTTGAGAGCCGGGAACGACGATTGCCTTGATGCCTTCCTTGACTTTCCTTCCATTCAAGTGTCTGGCGACTTCCTCAAGGTCGGACAATCTGCCATTTGTGCATGACCCAAGGAAGGCAACGTCGATCGGAGTTCCATTCAAGGGCGAATCCGGGACGAGTTTCATATATTCAAGGGCTTCAATGATTCCATTCCGATCTTCTGCTGGAACGGAGTCGGGAGATGGAACTTTATCGTTCACACCAATGGCTTGCCCCGGGTTGATTCCCCAAGTTACCGTCGGCGGAATCTCACTAGCGTCGAATGTAACGATGTCGTCGTAATGACAGCCAGCATCCGAAGAAAAGGATGACCAACGATCAACGGCATTTTGCCATTCTTCCTCTTTAGGGGCATATGGACGGCCTTTTATATACTCGAAGGTAGTCTCATCAGGATTCACATACCCTACTCTAGCTCCACCCTCGATTGACATGTTGCAAACCGTCATGCGTTCCTCCATTGAGAATCGATCGAATACCTCCCCGGCATACTCATAGGCATATCCAGTACCGCCGTTAACTCCGAGTTTTCGGATGATGTGCAAAATGACGTCTTTTGCGTAAACCCCAGCGGGGAGTTGGCCATTGACTTCGATTCTTCGCACCTTTAGCTCGCTCAATGCCATGGTTTGAGTTGCTAAAAGATCCCGAACTTGAGAGGTGCCGATCCCAAAGGCAATTGCTCCAAAAGCCCCATGAGTGGATGTGTGGGAGTCTCCACATGCAATCGTCATTCCTGGTTGAGTCAAACCCTGTTCCGGGCCGACTACGTGCACGATTCCCTGCTTTCCAGAAGATACGTCAAAAAAGGTAACGCCAAAATCCGAACAGTTCTTTCTGAGCTCCTTGATCATAGCATCTGCCAGCGAGTCTGAATAGGGTTCACTGGATTCGTTGGTGGGAACTATGTGATCCACCGTTGCAAAAGTACGTTCTGGATAGCGCACGGGCAGACCCCTCTCTCTTAACATGCCGAACGCCTGAGGGCTTGTGACTTCATGAATAAGATGCCGGCCCACGAATAATTGCGTTTGGCCATTGCTCAGGCGCTTTACGGTGTGAGCGTTCCATACTTTTTGGAAAAGGTTTAAAGGTTTCATAAAAGCGCCAAAACATAACGTCTGGTGGAATCATGAGCAAGTTGCTAATCAAGGCGCAACTTTAAGAATTACCGCCAGAGAGACTTGATTCTGAGCAAGAAATTAGTGTCGATAAGCCCTTCGAAGACGATTGCGAAGAACGTTCAAGTCTTTGCCTGGCTTGCATCTTTCGTCCTCGGCTTCCTGAATATGCAAACCCCTGAAAGCATCAGTATTCTTTCGTTGCATCGAAATTACTCGTTCAATGACTGGCCCAAGATCAGAAAGATCGAGATGGGAATGATCTGCATTGATCTTAGCTGAAACCAAGCCCTTTAGACTAATTTCTTTCTGTTCAAGAATGCTGTTAATTGTGGAGAGATCTCTAGCCCGTATAGCTTGCTCCTCGGAATGAAGGATGTTTTCGTACAAGGAAAGAGCATTCAGAAGCTCTTTGGGGGAAGAACTGGCAAACTCGCCCATTGGCTAAGCTTGTAACGAAATTGATCCTGGTTGAGCTGAATTGACGTCAACTTCGGGATTTTGTGTAAGCATTTCAGCCCATGATTCACGAAGTTCGGAAATTACCTTGTCCGCTTCATCGATTTTACTGGGATCTTTCTTGATATTTGCCTGCTGCAGATTGTTCATTACGTAATCATAGAGGCGGTACAAAGTACCAGGCAGTTCTCCAGGTACGGACATGTCTAGAGAAGACTGTAACTCGGAAACAATATTTTGCGCTCGTATGAGATTATTGTTTATGCCCTCGTTTTTCTTAACCAAATCCTTTTCGTCAAAGGATTTACGGGCCGTAGCGGTAAACCTGAGGTAGCCATCGAATAGCATGAGGACTAACTTTCCAGGACTGGCAGTACGAACGGATTGCGCCTTGTAGGACTTTGCTACCTTGTCGTATGGTTGCATACCCGGAAAAACAGCGGTCAGATGTTTTCTACATCCATAAGTTTGCCGGCCAAGTTAGCAAAATTGTAATCGGAGAGCCAATCAGGATCGTCCAGAAGCGCCTTGGCCCTGTTTATGGCGTCTTGCCTTATGTCTTCCCCGGAATCGGAGGCAAGGGACGTTAGGGCGCTTATGTCCGTAAGTGAGTTCTTGGAGCTTGCAGGAAGGTTGCCTGAATCAATTTTTGTTCCATCCCGTGACGCAGAGTTGGTGGGAGCGACACGACTTGAGGTCCTATGAGGATCACTGGAATTGATGGGGTCCATTAACTAAACAAAGCTAATATCATGCCAATCAACAGATAATGCAACCTGATAATTCATCGCGCAGGAAGAGTTTCGAAAACCGTTGATGCAGCGAATTTGCTAAATAGCCTGGGGGATTGCAGAACACTGCCATCTGTCTTGGCGGACAAGGCATGGACTTGTTTGCTTTTTTGAAAGCGGTTGGCGGCAACAATGACGGATGCATCTCCTGCATCTATGGTTTCGTCAATCGCCCACATGAACTCGCCAGACTTGATATCAACGAGCTTGCACCTAATGCCAAGACTTATTGGTCTGTACGGTTTGTAGGAATGAAGGTCAATGAATGCTACGCCATTTGCCTGAGTTTCCGATTCCAGAGCATCCAAAAATCCATCTGGCAATGGTTCGTTGGAACCAAGGCGTTGCTTGCCAAAAAGTTTGCCGCATTGGGAAGGCGAAAGTTGTACAACCTCGAATAATCTAGCTTGGGAGAATTCCCGGTAGAAGATTTCATCGGCGAAATCGAGTACTGAAGATGCTTCGTCGGGATAATAGCAAGGCATAAGAACGACCCTATTGAAGTAGGTTGGCAAACGTTCTATTGGATAGAGGTTTCTCGGGAAGTAAGGTTCTGCTTGCGCAATCACCTTTTCTTGCTCGAATCTTCGGCAACCCATGGAAAACAAGCTAAGAAAAAGTAGAGTAAGGCAAAGAGATCTCATTTTTATTTCTTGTTGTTGTTGTTGAAAGTGCTTTGTAAGGTTTGCATCTGAGTATCCATCTTCGATTGCATTTCCTCCATTCTCATAAACCCGTCACTCAAGATTTTTTCTCTTGATTCGAGATACTTGTCCAAACGAATGATTTTTTCATCGATTCTTTCATTTTGGCTATCCAGACTATCAATCATTGCCTGATATGCACCCTTGTAGCCAGTTGAGTCGTTACCGGAAATGAAATTATCAATAAAGTCGTTGAGAGCATAGGTAATACCTTGGTAGTCCCTGTTGGTATTGGTTATTGAGTCATAAGCATCTTCGACTGGTTCTTCGCTAAATAAAGCCATGATCAATTCCGGATTTTGCTCGATTTGCTCAGAGAGCAATGATGCGTTTTCGATCTTCAAGTTGTTTGAACCAATCCCAAAATCCAGTCCTATGCTGGCCAAGCGATAAGTACTGAAATTGGGCGAAACTGCCTGCCACTGGGCACCATCCCATTCGAAGTAGGCATTTTGATCCGTAGAGTCCTGGTTCAGGACTTTTACGACATAACCATCATTGGATGCATCCAAATTCATTTGAGCGGCGATGGCATTGATTTGATCGTTGGAGGCGTTGTTCGTGCTTATGGTAAGGTTTGCGCTGTCCACTGTGGTTTCACTCGCAGAGTGCGGAACCGCATTGCCGAAAATGGTTCGTCGTAGTTTGCTCCCCAACCTGCTTAACTCCATGTTGCCGGTAAATCTACTCGATTGGACCTCATCTCCATCTTGATTGACCTTGGTGAGACTGGAGATGAATTCCTGCGCGTCGTTAAATTCTTCTACAAATTTGGTGATCGCATCTTTCGCAAAAGTCGCATCCTTGGAAACCGAAAATACCGCACCGGCACCCAAAGATACCTGCCCGAATTCAAAACTTATTCCTTCGTATCCATGATGAGTAGAAGAAAAGGAGTTTGAGTTACTGTAAATCAAGTTGCCACCATTGATCCGCACGGATGCATTCGTGCCTAATTCACTGGACATTGAACGAACGACCCCGGGTATGACTTGAATCCATTGCTCACTATCGGCATTGGGCGCCTCAGTTGGAGGTGAAAATAGTGATTGCCAATAACTGCCGTCGGAGTCCACGACATAACTTCCCTTTACATAAGTGTTCAAGTTGGAGGAGTCGTAGACATTTGAAATAGATGATGGAGGCGCTAACCCTATGAGTTCCAATAAGTTCCCGTTACCTTGATTTGCTTGGGAAATTGTGTCCCAGTCACTACTTTCGTGCATGACTATGCCAGTCGATCCGGTGTTCTTGTTACGGGCAACAAATCTATCGCTTATTGGGTCATAAAACATAAAAACGTTTGCACTGGAATTATTCACTCTGTCTACAAGATCGGCAATGGTATCGTTGTTAACATCGTAATCAATCCGCACGGCACCTTCACCTTCACCAATGAAAAAATTGCCTAAACCCGAATTCAGGCCCTGAAAAGCCGTTGAAAAGTTTGCATTTGCGAGGGATACCGTCATGTCCAGTGATGATAATGCATTGGTACTTGACACCAGTCCCGAGCCAGCCGGTCCAGTTAACTTCATTGCACTAAGGAAATTCGAGGTGTCTGTTGAGGAACCCAAAACCATCAGGTTTGCCGAACCGGAATCGGAAATTCCGGTAGAAACCGTCATCTTGTCCGTATCGGAATCGTAACTGAAGGTTATGCCACTGCCATCTCCTTCTGGGTTTACCCCAGTCACTCCACCACTTGTTTGATTAATCTCGTCCATTACCTCTCGAAGAGTCATATCTAGGGAACTGATATTCAATGTTCGTCCTGAGATGGTAAAAGTGCCCGTGGTAATTGGGGAGTTCAAGGGAAGATTCCGCAAGGCAGTGTCTAGATCGATTCCCTTGCTCAAGCGTGAGGAAGTGCGGTTGGAAGATGAAATTTGCGTTCTAGATGCAAGAGATTCAATGGAAATAGAGAATTCACCCGTGATAGCGCCAGTAGCGGCGCTTGCATTAATTCCATCGCTGCCTGAGTTCTTGCTCACCTTTCGGGCTTCGAACAAATCCTTGTTCTGTAATGCGGCAGCTGTTCCTTTAAGCGTGTCCAGCTGACTTTTCAATAAGCCGAGATCCGAAACCTTGGCTTCATTTTCCTTTTTTTGCGATTCCAGTCGCTTCTTGGGCACAGCTTCCAATTCCAAAAGTTTTTCAACAATTGGTTGCCAATCCATGCCAGAGGCGAGCCCTGTCAGACGAAGGTCAGAGCCCATAGCGACACTTATGCATCAAAGAAGTTTTAAAGAATTGCATGGGCAACTCCTAGCAATATTCATGCCAGCCATTGCCCGTTTTAGTATTCCGGTTCGGGTGTGGTAAACTTTTTTTCGATTGTTTGCAAAAGCCAGTGCGCACCTTCTGCCAGAGCCCAGTAATACTCCTTGTTTTGCTGAATAAGTTTCCAATTGCGGTTCGGTGAAACGATTTCCCTGACTTTTCGTTTATAAATGGCTAGTTCTCCCTTTGTTCTTCCATCTAGTATAGTCTGCCAAAACAAGGGATTGGCATCGACGATGGCATTCACTTTGGCGCTTGCTTCAAGAAGTCTCAATACCTCCTTGTTATTAGCGTAATTATTTCCCTCGAACTTGGAAGGCAGCAACTCGGAACGCATGGCCAGTGAAAGGGTGGTTTCAAGCAGTCTTTCCACGTGCATGATGAATCTTTCAAAATATTTTTCTAAATTGCCTGAAGATCCCTGATTTTTCAAAAGGGACGAGACTTTTTCATCAAATGGTTTGCTTGAAGTATCGGAACCGATTGATTCGAGCGCATCTTCGTATGACATGAATTCCGCTCCTTTGATTCTGACTCCCTCTCTTGCGAGATTTATAAAGCTGATATGCTGGTTTTCGCTGATGAATTTCTCGAATGTCTTTAAGTACACGAACAGGCGTCCCTCAACGATTACTTCCTCCAAAGTATTTCCGGGCAGTCTGTGACCATCGAGTTTATCAGTGTAGTGGCTTCCGGAATCCGCGTAAGCGGAATCGTCGGTGTAATACTTTCCATCTGAACGCACGCACATGTCCTGCCCTACAAAAAATATTTTTTGGCAACCGAAAAGTCTTCCCAGGTCCAGCACGCACCCAGACACGGTACCCTGCTCCATAATTTCCGTTCCCGGATTTTCTCCCATGGCTTGCTTGAGAATATCTACAAGATAGTTGTAAGTGCTCCAAGATAGTATCCTGCCGGAAAAGCGCCTGACAATTTCGGGGTAAGCGCTGAAAGGACAGGCAAGCGGGACTCCTTCCAAATTGACGTTGTTGAAGCCTGCCAAAGTCGGCTCCATAGGGTCTGCCGTAACCGCAAGATGAGGACGTATGCCGGAATTGATCAATTTACGGAAAGGGCTGTTGCTCACGCATATTATGGCTTTGTCCTGAACGGCCTTGAGGAAGTCGATGGAGTCGTCCAGAGAAGGTCCCGCGCCTACCAGAACGAAGGGTATGTCCTTGAACAGATCTTTCATCTCACCCACGTCGGGTGACTTGGCCATATGCCTCATGTTTTCCAAGGTATTTTCCTGAAGATTGATCCCTGTTCGAAGGTTTACCTCCATTAACGGACGAATCACCAGATACTGCCGGATCATTTCGTTGCGAGCCATGTCGTAATAAGCTTCGTCCACGCAATGCAGGGGACTAAATACTATTCCATTGATATCCTCGACCTTGAGCATCGCAGCGTCTTTCAAATCGTTGAAAAAACCATCGTCACAATTACCGGTGCCAAGAATGAAACGATCGTTGGAAAGAATGTCAGAGCAATCCATGTGGCAAAAGGTTTCCCGCAAAAGGGCAGGATCTTTCTCCGCAACCAACGCATAGGCGCCTCCGCTTGAATTTTTAAGAAAATGCCTGATATGGCTTCCATCGCCGAAGCCAGTGATTGCATAAATTGCTTCCGAAGCGAGCCGAAGGTTCGAAAACCATCTTTCAATCAATGGGGCTGAATCTTCCTGCCCCAAACTCGGGAAAGATTCGTTGCCGGTTATAGTGTGAAGCACACTTTTGTCCTTTGCTCCCTTTTTAACGTAACAAAAGTGAACTGGATCTCTGTTCCCACTTTGAAGGATTCTCTGGTAAACCTCTGGGAATCTCGTCTTTAGTATACGAACGTTAGCTTCAATCATTTTTCTTTTTTACCAGAATCATTAACGCAAGCCTGCAAATAAGGAATCACCTCGGAACTGAAAAGATTCTGCGCCTTTATGGTAAGGGGAGTTATCTCAGATGCAAGACAGGCGGATAGACCCGCGGGATCCCTCCGCTCAAAGGATTGAAGCAGTAGATTCAGTGACTCAGCCTGTGAAGATGCTATTGACTGGAAACTATCAGACCAAGGAGGAGAGTAAGACTGTACATAGTGGGCAACGTTATCGATCAGATCTGCAAATGGTTGAATTCTGTTGATGAATTCGTCCATTCTCTTGAACACGTCGGACCAAGGAGTGGTAAGAACGTTTGCCTGATAAGCTTCAAGTTGCTTGGGCAATTGACTCGTATGATCAATCAATTGCGAACAGATTCTCAAGATTATCTCATCGTGGAGCATGCTCTGAGCGTTGATGGAATCAAAACCCTCGGGAAACTCTCCTGACTTGAGGCAATCTTCGCCATCCACTTCGAAACTAACGATAGCCCTTCTCTGCTCACCCAAAACTTGCGAGATTAAATCAAAGATGTGCCTAGTGGAAGAAGGAACGCCCTCTTCGAAAATTACTTCCTCACCATCTGCGACTACCTTGCCCACTGTTGTTTCCATAATGGGGAGATGAAGCCCCGCATCAACTGAAAATAATTGCCCTTTGAAGTTTCAGAAAGTTCATCGAGCATCGATTGGGCGTTGAACTAACATCGAGCATGCAACCGCTTTTCATGAAAGTTTTAAGGAAAATGGATAGAAAATTAAAATTACATAAATAATTGACTAACAACTAAAAGCAAAATTTATAAAATTTTTTTTCAAATTTTTTTAAGTTTTTCCTAAAGCTATTGGCATCACGGGCGATTATCCATGATGTCGCTGACAAGGAGGTCTCGACAAGGGAATCGAAACCCTTCTCAAAAATATCGAAACCGAGCGTCAAGGACGACGCTCCAAACAGTCAGGAGGACTACCATGAGTATAGCAATAAATTCCAATCAAGCGGCGTCGCGTTCGTCGCTCAACATGAAACGCATAAGCGATCGGCTTGGTAAAAGCTTGAATCGCTTGTCCAGCGGGATGCGTATCGTTTCCCCGTCCGATGATGCTGGCGGACTTGCTGTGGGCATGAAACTTCAAAGCGCCCTGCGTAGAGCGACCGCATCCATGCACAACACTCAAAACGGCATCTCTTTTCTACAGATGCAGGACAGTGTATTGAAGGTGGCTGGCGATATCATCGACCGCATGTCCGAGCTAAAATCCTTTTTCAATGACGTTTCCAAGAACGACTTGGATCGTGAAACCTACAACCACGAGTTCCATGAATTGCAAAAGGAACTTGTCGCGCTAAAGAGACAAAAATTCAACGGCGTGTCTTTGTTTGCAAGCCGTGAACCGGACAACAATCCGATGAAGATCATTACTTCCGATGACGGTCTTGGCGAGCACATCGGACTTAATCGTCTTGGGTTGTTCGAAAACTTAAAGTCGAAATTTGGCGCCGATGGAGTATTGAACAGTGGAGAACACGGTGAATTCAGGCAACTTGTAGGCTCCTTTACTGCAGATGCAGGCATGTTGGACGCTAATCCCGGTTTCACCTCACGGGATTATTCAAAAGGTGAAATTGTTTTTAAGAAAGGACCCACGAACAGTGAAAGTGGCTATTTTCTTGCCCTTGAGGACGTTCGTGCCGGGACCAGTGTGAGCGATCCCAACTCAAATGGAACCATTGTCGATCCCAATGCTTCCTGGATAAGGATAGCCGACAAGTCCGGTACTGGTTTTGCAGAGGCATTCCCGGATGCCGATGAATACAGTGAATTCAGTGTAAAGTTTAACAGCAAGGGAGACGAAGTTGCTTATCTGCAAGGTGATGTAGTAAAAGTTCCTGCACACTTCGCATCACCTGGAAGCTTCGTTTTCCTCAAGGCTAACCACGATGTGCCAAGAGGGCTTACTTTAGCCGAAATCTTCCAAAACGGACAAGTTAGTGATAGCGGTTATTTTAATTACGTTGGTTCTTCTGCCGCGACTTCCAAGCCTGCCACCGAATTCGTACGGGCGAACAAGAATGTTGCAGAACCGGAAAGTTATGACGGGTCCGAGAGCTCTTTAACCAGCATGATTTCCGATTTGGCTGCTAATGGTTATACGCCAGGATTTGTAAAATTGAATGATGGAACTCATGACGACGATGGCTTCATTTTTACCCCAAACCACAACTGGGGCATTCAAACATGGAATGAAAGTGTCGCATTTAATCACGGCGATCTCGTTTTTTCCTCTGATGATGATGTGATTGTTTCAATCTCTTCAAATGTCAAAGGCCAGTTTGCTGGTGGTGCATACGCCAGTAACGACATAGTCTCTTATGAAGGGGCTTGGTATCAGGCTAATGCTGCTATTAATAGCGGGGATACCCCTCCGGGAACAGCTGGTTCTAATTGGAATTTACTCGATTCCCCTTCTGTTTCAGGCACATCGTTCGTTCTTGATGACGGTACATCCGATGTAACCATTGGAACGGTTGTAACTGACAGGTACGCTGATGTAACCAATGGTAATTATTGGAGCAAGACACACTACAGCGCATTAGAGAATAAGACCGTTGGTGTAGATTACACAAGAGGTGACAACATCTTTTACCAGGGGAAGCATTACATTTATGTTTCTCACCTAAACTCCAGTGACCCAAGGTACGTGAGTCCGACAGATGACTCTTACACTGAAATCGAGGATTTAATCGATCGCGGGGCTATCATTGAGTTGCCCATGTATGTTGATACTGTCGGAGGTGGAGGGTCTCCGGATCTTCCCGCAGGTGTATACTATCGCCCGAATCAGTCACTCGACTACATTGATCGGTTGCCGGATTCAGGAACAGTTCGCACCAACAGTATTGAGCGCAGGACTGATTCACCTTTGCCGCCGGGCGATGAAATCTTCAATTCCGCCGATGACCAGTTTTACGGTGGCTTGAATGCTGGAAATGATGGCATCTACGGCACCATGGATGACTTCTATGCGAGTACCGCCTATTCTAGCGTAGCTTCAAGAGGTGGGCATACGGATGCCGATGCTGACAACAATAAGGACCTTCTGGATACGTCTTATGGTTTGGAAGATTTCAGTGTCGCGGACTTCGTGGACTATATCCAGTCCGTTGCCAACTTCAGGGCCATCAATGGAGGAACCATGTCACGCCTCAATTACGCTACCAGTATATTGGAGGAAACCGAGGTCAATCTTGAGGCTGCAAAAAGCAGAATCATGGACGTTGACATGGCCAAGGAATCAACCCGCCTTGCCCAACAAAGCGTGATGCTGCAAGCCAGCGCATCCATGATCACTCAGGCGAACCAGTTGAACCAGGTGGTTCTTCAGCTTCTGCAATAAGAACTGGCGCTTATTGTTTAATTGTATGATCGGATGTCATTGAGAGGAGTGTTGTTTTGAGATTTTCAAATAAAGACCATTTTGCCCGCGGTTTTGATTTTGCATACTCATGTCTTCGGCGGGGAGCGGTGAATATAACCGCCTTCCCGCCGGAGTCCCCTCCCCTCGCGGTTCATCCAGAAGGCAAAAGGTTCTTTTCCAAGTCTAGGGTATGCTGGTCAATACATAACCCTGATCCATTCTTCCCAGGAGATATCGTTGAAGATTTCAATGGACAATCTGACTCTTTAAAGGGTTCCTATCAACTGCTTTTCGAGCAATGTAATTTTCCAAGAATCCGTTAAGTATGATCAATTCAGTCAAAGTCTCATTGCCATGCGGCAGTCGTATAAGTTCGGCCAACAGATCTTTTAGCGGATCGAAACAATCCGATTCATACACTGCAGTCCCTTTTGAGTCGCAAGATTACAATTATTGCGTCTCTGGGCTTGCGGAAGTGAACCAAGTTGCGGCCCGCTCTGCCTCTACTTCATCGGCTCTACGGACAGTTCGGGAGTTAAGCGAGGCACATAGATTTCACATTGCGCTGAACATTCGATTACAACCTGCTCTGCTTGGAAGGCATACGGCAGACTTATCTTATCAAATAAACCAAGCAGAGACCGGGCACTAGTACCTTTTCGCCTTACCAATAATGAATTTACAAAACCAATCCATACAAGTTGTTAATCACTTTGTAATTTTAGTTAACAACAGCTCTCACCTCTCAAGATTCGAAGAGAATGCGTCGCGAAGACGGAAGCGCCTAGGAGAGAATGGCAATCATCATTTTCCACACGTTTCTGAGGATCCACCCATTCCATTTCAATCTATTTTCTCATGACAACACACCATTTACAATCAGGCGATGGGAACGTTCTGCCGTTCAACGTAGCGCAGATCACTCCCCATTCTGTCGCAAGCAGGAGTAAGGTGCGGGATATTGCCAAGGTGCTTGTGGGTGGAAGGGTTGCATCCTTGGATCGCACAAAGTCTTTTCCCAACAGGTTTCTTGGCACTGGTGATCATCTCTCCAATATAAACAAGCCACATGCGCAAATCGTGCTGGAAACGGTGGTTTCCAACCTGGAGGCCGGCGTCAGGCTTTTACAAAAGCAGGAATTATCTCTTGCGAAGATGGGCGGACGCTTGACGGATATGGCACTTGCCTTGAACAATTCATTGGAGTCACGATGCACGAGCCCGGACGCTCAACTCAACTTTTGCGCTGCCAGGGACAAATTCAGGTCTTTATCAAAGGAAACCTTCGACCACACCGCATTATTTTCAAATGGGCCGGCTCGTCCGATTACGATCGCCCTGCCACACAAGGACACATGGGTAGGATTGTCGCTGGACCGGTGCAATCTGGCAACACCTGGACTTATCTCTCTCGATTGTGGGAAAGTTTGCCCTGACGCCAGTGGCT
Organism: Opitutales bacterium; assembly: GCA_038152055.1. Classification (GTDB taxonomy): domain Bacteria; phylum Verrucomicrobiota; class Verrucomicrobiia; order Opitutales; family Seribacteraceae; genus Chordibacter. The sequence continues at coordinate 12,352 of JAYOWQ010000042.1, forward strand.
TGATGCTCGATCGTGAAAGCGTCCATCGCGCATTCAACGAGTGGAGCGGGCTTTGCTCGACAAACCGAATGCAACTGCTTCTCGTCATGGAGAAGTGTCAATTGTTTTTAAGAAAACTTAAATACTTCATCGGAGGCCTGCGTTGGATTGCGCCACCCTTTCCTTCCGATAGTGATTCCGGGCCATTGTCTCGCCCACACTTTGATAATTAGACCATGAAGTCCTTTTTTACCAGACATGACCCTTTGTCAGTTTCATTACCGAGCAACAGGATAGTTGCTCACTTGCCCAACCAAATCACGGAGGAAT
>JAYOWQ010000043.1:0-12394 GCA_038152055.1 Opitutales bacterium
CCCCTCCCCCTTCCAGCGCCGCCCATCAGCCAACCTGGGAAGCTCCCGAACACTGGGAACAAAAACCAACGACCCAAATGAGAATTGGAAGTTATGCGGTAACCAATGATGACGGGGAGTCACTGGATTTTTCGATCACATCCTTTCCCGGACAGGTCGGTGGCTTGCTTGCCAACGTAAACCGCTGGCTTGGGCAGGTTGGGATGGATAAAACGGACGAGTCTGGACTTTCCAGGTATCTCAGTGACCGGACAATAGATGAAAAACCCGCAAAACTTGTACTGGCCGAGTCCGACGAACAGGCCCTCTACGCAGCCATTCTTTTCCACGAGGGAAGATCGTGGTTCCTGAAATTGATGGGCGACGTAAAGCTTGCCCGGGCAGAAAAGGCAAACTTTCTCGGATTGATCGATTCCTTCTGCCTGGGAGATCATTAAATCCGATATACCAGAGCCATGACCGGAAAGAAAACGAGACCGTCTTCCCTAAGCGAGCGCAGGAAACGCTTCGCCTGGTTGATCCCCCTGGCCGATCTCCGCCTGACCCTCACCCTGCTCAGTTTTTCAATGATTCTGATCTTCGTGGCCACCCTCGAACAGGTAAGGATAGGCATACGGGGAGCTCAGGCGGAATTTTTCGAGTCTCTGTACGGTATCTGGCACTATCCGGAACAGTTCTGGGGTGGAGGCTTGCTCAATCCCGTTCCCATTCCCATTCCGGGAGGATATTTGCTGGGCGGTTTACTGATCCTCAACCTTCTCGCCGCTTTTGTCACCCGCTTCCAGTGGACGGGCAAAAAGATGGGCATACAATTCATTCACCTGGGCATAATCATGCTCCTGATCGGCCAACTCGCGACTCAGGCAATGCAGGAAGAATCCCGCATGCAGATCAACAAGGGAGAATCGAAGAGTTATCTGGAACGGTTTCACGGGGTGGAGCTCGCCTTTATCGACGTGACCGACCCCGATACCGAACAGGTGGTCTCTCTTTCCCAGAATTTGCTCGAGCAAGGAGGTCTACACTATACCAAGGATCTTCCCTTCAAGGTGCGCATCCTTGAATTCGGTCCGAATTGCGAATTCAATTCCCTCCCCCCCGCCCGGCAACCCACTGGAACGAGTGCAGTTGTCAACCGTGGAGTCATACAATCCGCCAACTTGGATATTCGGCCGAAACCAGAGGATTTCAGCAGTGAGGGAATGAATTTCGGATACGTCGTTTTCGAACTGCTTGACGGATCGGAAAGTATGGGAACCTGGGCTGCAATCTCCCACCCTGCGGGAAACCATTGGTGGGCCCAGATCAATCCAAAGATGGGAGATCTTGCCTTTCAACCAATCCGCACCGGGGGCAGGTTATGGGGCGCCACCCTAAGACCTGAAAGAGAATACCTCCCCTACTCCATCGAACTGTTGGGCATAGCCAATGAATTTTATCAGGGAACGGAGGTTCCGTTTAATTTCGAAAGCGAGATCCTTCTCAAGATGGATGGAAACCAGACCCGGCGCGCCCTCGTTTACATGAACACTCCCCTGCGTCACGACGGCAAGACCTTCTATCAATACCAAATGAACAAGGCGGCAGATTACACCGTCTTTCAAGTGGTCCGGAATCCCAGTTGGTTGGTCCCTTACGTCGCCTGCATCCTGGTATCCATTGGTCTGCTCTGGCAGTTCAGTTTTCATCTAGCGCGGTTCCTTCACAAGAATTCGGGCAAAACTCACGAAGCGGCATGACGGAAAACAAACCATCCTTGCGCTTGAAAATCCTCGGTCTCGTACTGATTCTTTCAGGTGTATACTTCGTATTCCTACCCAACAAATACACCGCCCTTTCCATAATTGATTTTTTCAAGGGCGAAAAAATTACTGCCGAGGAAACAATAAATCTGGATGCATTTTCACGTATTCCCGTATTGCGTGGCGGACGCGTCAAACCGATCGACAGTGTCGCCCGCAACACCCTGCTCGTACTACGCAACAAGCGAACCGCATTGGATGAAAACGGCACGGAAGTGCCGGCGGTGAAATGGCTGGCCGATCTGTTGTTCGATCCCGAGCGCGCAGACAACCTCAAGACCTTCCTGATCGATCACGATCAGGTACTTGGGATGATCGGTAAAAAGCTTACCCGTGACGGCAAGTATTTTTCTTACAACGAGATCGAACCTTTCGTGGAGGAAATAGAGAGAAGCGCCCAGGAGGCTGGCAAGATCGAGCGGGAACACCGAAATTATTTCCATCAAAACGTCACCGAGTTGTATCATGGTCTGATCCTGTACCGTAACCTCAAGACCACCCTGACTCCACCGCCGCACGCCCCCTCCTCATCCGTGCACGACCATAGCCAGTTGGAGCCCATGTTTTTCAATGAAGAAAAAGATACGGCCCGGACAGATGAGTATCGCAGGTTTCGGGATTTAACTGCAGAGATCGCCCAGAAAACGGAGGAGATCAAAATGGGAAACAGTGAAGTGCTGGGCCCCCTCATGTACTTCATTGATTACTATGCCCGATTCAATTTGTTTGCCGAATTCTTCCCTCTCCCTCCTGAACCCGGAGAGACTGGTGGGAAGTGGCGAAAAATTGGTGAGTCCCTGGTGGGGTCTGAACCGCTGGACTCCAAGCAAAAGGCGGAAATCGATCCCGCCCGTTTCATATCCACCGCGCGGGCGCTGGTTGCTTCGCCTGACGTTGAACTACCTGCCAAGATCTCCAGTATCCGACAAAACCTGAAAATGGACCCTACCGCCCTTTTCGCAGCTCAGTATGCAGAGGCAATCAAACTACGAAAGGGAATCGATCCAATCATCGAACTCTACGAAAAACTGGGCCCCAGTTACCGGGCAAAGGATGCCAAGGCATTTAATCAAACGGTCGCTCGAACAAGAACCATTGTGAATGAGCGAGCAGGTGAAGAAATCTCCACCCTTGCATTTGAAAAAACCTACAACGGGTATGAGCCTTTTTACCGGAGTTCGATCGGGTACCTCTGGATCTTTCTGATCGCCTGCTCGTCCTGGCTGGTATCGGTCTTTTCCAAATCTGAAAGAGGCAATGCGGCGAGGACACTGGTAAACTGCGCCTATCTGCTCACCGGGCTTGCGCTGATCGCCCACACCTTCGGGCTTGCCGGCCGAATGTATATCGAGGGAAGACCTCCCGTTACCAATCTCTACTCCTCCGCATTGTTCATTAGCTGGGGCGCGGTGCTTCTGTGCTTTTTAACGGAGAAATTTTTGCGCCTTGGAATCGCATCGGCGATGGGTTCATTGATTGGATTCGGTGGTCTGGTTGTGGCCCACAATCTAAGTATTGATTCCTCCCTTAATCCATCGGGAGACACTATGGAAATGATGCGGGCGGTGCTCGATTCCAATTTCTGGCTGGCTACGCACGTCGTCACCATAACCATTGGGTATTCCACGACGTTTCTCGCTGGTTTTCTGGGAATCGCATGGGTGATTTCCATGCTTTTCCGCAGACTTGTCAGGACGACTGGCCAAGGGAGGGACTTGGACAGGAAGCTGGTATCGATGATTTTTGGAATCACCTGCTTCTCCCTGTTCTTCAGTCTGGTGGGAACCGTTTTGGGAGGCATCTGGGCCGATCAGTCATGGGGTCGTTTCTGGGGCTGGGATGCCAAGGAAAACGGGGCCCTTTTGATCGTCATATGGAATGCGATCATTCTGCACGCCAGATGGGCCGGCATTGCCAAGGTACGCGGGCTTTCCGCACTGGCCATTTTTGGAAACGTGGTAACCGCATGGTCCTGGTTTGGCACCAATATGCTTGGGGTGGGCTTGCACTCCTACGGATTCATGGACAAGGCATTCGCCCCGCTGATGATTTTCATATGCTCGCAGGTGGCAATCATCGCCCTGGCTTATGCACCGACTCTTTTCGCTCTACCCAAGAGCAAGAAAACCCCTTACCCGGTTGACTGAGGCTTATCGGACGAAGTCAGTCGTCGAAACCCATACGCCTGGCTTTCCTCCGGGCAAGGTTCCATTGTTGCTCCCACAATTCATAAAGTTCGTCGCATCGATTTTCGTAATCATTGCGCTGTTCAGCCGAGATTGCTTCATCCTCATAGGCAAGATGAATCAATTCGCGCAGAGACCTGTCCTTGCGCGGATGAATGACCTCTGCAGGTTGCCCGCCACGGAGCATGAGATACTCCTTTTTCTCAAAGTTTGCGACCAGTTCCTGCTCGGCGATCTCAAGAAACTGTTCGATACGCGACCCAACGTCGCGCTCGTAATTTCGCCATTCCGCATACCTGTCCTGCTCGAATATGCCCGCCGAGGATCCTATCTGACAACCGTAAACAAGTGAGGTCGTAATGATAAGAAGCATCCTGAGAAAGGAGGCGAACAACTTCATGTTTTTCGATGGAAAGCCTGAGCAAAATACACCCAGTCAGACAAAAAGAATCTAACCACGGGGACGCGGGGTACGATCAATCGACTTGCGGAGGAGGTTCAAAACCTCGTCAATCGGTCTGCCAAAATTACAGGGAAAAGGAATGGGCTGGGAAGAAAGGTTACGACGTTTCCGAGCCTCTTCACTAAGATTGATGGCCAATAGCCTCTTTCCCGCAAACTCAATGATTTCAAAGTTCCCGATCTCGTGATGAGCATAGGAATGATTGCGCAACCAACCCCGCAAGGAAAATCCGTCTCGGTCTATGCGCAAGCGTGACCACTCGAACACTTGATCGAGCAAACTAAGCAAACCAAAAAAACCGACCAAGAGAGTGCCAGTCCAACTGAAGAGGAGGCCGTACCTCCCGACAAAGGCGAAGAAGGATGCTACGATAAAAAGAAAGAGTGTGTAACAGGCATGTCTCCACCAGACCGTCTTGATGACCACCACTCCTTCCCCTGCGCCCTTGCTCATCGTCTAGAGGTGGTGAACCGGTTGCCCGAAAATCAAAGTGGGCGCAGAGTGGGAAAAAGAATGGTGTCGCGAATGTTGGCCGCCTTGGTCAGGAAAATCACCAAGCGGTCAATTCCCATACCCATTCCTCCGGCAGGAGGCATGCCGTGCTCGAGCGCGAGCAAGAAATCTTCGTCCAATTCCTGTGTTTCCTCCCCAACCTGTTGAAGAAAGGCTTCTCGCTGAATCCCGGGGTCGTTCTGCTCGGAATATGCGGGCGCAATTTCCTGCCCGTTGATACAAAGTTCGAATACGTCGATGGTCGATGGATCGGTCCGGGTAATCTTGGCAAGCGGGCAAAGTTCCCTGGGGACGCGCGTGACAAAAGTGGGTTGAATCAGGGTATGCTCGATCACTTTCTCAAAGACGTCGTTGGTGACTTCAAAGTCCTCGAGGGCAGGATCTACCTCAATCCCCATCTCTTTGGTCTTTTGTAATTTTTCAGTTTTGGGAAGTTCAAACCAGTCATCCCGTCCGACAGCCTCGAAGATTAAATCCTTGTATTTTACCTCACGCCATTCCCCGGAAAGATCAATCACTTCCCCCTCCGGACGCTCGACCTGCAAGGTACCAAGCGCCCGCTCGGCGACTTGTTGAATGAGGGAACGGGTAAGCTCCATCATGCCACGATAGTCCGAATATGCCTGATAGGCTTCGAGCATGGTGAATTCTGGGTTGTGCCTACGTGAAAGTCCCTCGTTACGGAAGACTCGACCTACTTCGAACACGCGGTCGAAACCACCTACAAGCATGCGCTTGAGGTGAAGTTCCAAGGCAATTCGGAGGTTAAAGTCACAATCCAATGCATTGAAGTGGGTACGAAACGGACGGGCCGCCGCCCCCCCTGAAACCGATTGCAGCATGGGAGTTTCAACCTCCATGAAATCGCGGGACCACATAAATTCACGAATTTCGCGAATGATCCGGCTACGGGCCCGGAAGCGCTCACGGGAATCGTCGTTTACCACAAGGTCGAGGTAGCGCTGACGGTAGATCTGGTCGCTGTCGTTCAGTCCGTGCCACTTCTCGGGAAGTGGACGCAGGGCTTTCGATACGAGCCGGTATTCCTTGGCCCGTACGGTGACCTCGCCGGTCTTGGTACGGAAAAGGGGCCCACGCACGCCAATGAAATCCCCAAGGTCCAATTTTTTGAACGCCACGTATTCCTCATCCCCAATCTCGTCCTTTCGCACGTACGCCTGAATCTTGCCCTCACGATCAAGCAATTTGAGGAAGGCGGCCTTTCCCATCAAACGAAAGGCTACGATTCGACCGGCAACCGAGACTTCGGGCCCCAGTTCCTCGTCCTCGCCAAGCAACCCTACCGCCTCACTGGAAACGTGGGTCTGCTCCCAATTCGCGGAAAACGGATCCTTTCCGGCTTCCCGCAAGCCCTCCAGTTTTGCCTGGCGGACCGCCACTTGATCACTACCGTCCAGGGGAGTGGATTCTTTCTTCTGATCATTCATGACAAGGGAGGATAAATGCCCGAAGTTAGAAGGAATGACAACGGAAATTCTCCTAGGTTATCCAAGGAATCGGAAAACTATCGATGAATGCGAGCGAGGACTGGACGAAATCCGAGGTTGCGAAAACGGTGGTTCAACGAATTGGTGGAACGCGAAGCCGAACGGCACTCGGCAGCCGGCTTCATGTAAGCTCCTCCACGACTGATTCTGAATTCATCCTGTTCGGAATCGTTGAGCAGGGTATTGACAAAGGAATTACCCACCCACTCCCTGACGTTTCCGTACATGTCCAGCAAGCCCCATGGATTTGGCATTTTACACCCTACCGGATGTATGCGTTTCAAGCTGTTTCCACGATACCATGCATGCTCCTGCAATTCGTGAGGGTCGTCCCCGAAGTAGTAATCCGTGGTGGTGCCTGCCCGGCAGGCGTACTCCCATTCCACCTCGGTAGGCAGGCGAAACTCGTATTTTTCCGGAAGGGTATTCTCCTGCTTGGCAAGAATCGTCAACGCCTTGCAAAAGGAGACCGCTTCCAACCAGGTGACGTTGTTTACCGGAAGATTGTGCTCGTGGGTACCGTTCATTCCGTCGAAGAAACTGGGGTTGTTTCCCATGATGGATTCATACACTTCCTGAGTGATGAGCAACTGGGACATCCAATACCCGCGCTTGACCAGCACCAATTTGTTTTCGTCAGAATAAGGAACCTTGATGGTAATCTCCCCACCCGGTATCCAGGAGAGCCGGCCGATATGATTATCATGATGCTCTTCCATGTTTGTCTCCGCTACATCCGGTTCATCGGGAGCAACCTCCACCTTGACCGTGAACGGATGCCGGGAGGTTTCCTTCTTCTTCGGCGGTTCCACCGGCGCCTCGGAAACTGCAGGAACGACTTCCACGGTTGCAGGCGTATCGAACGCAGTTTCCTTAACCTTGATCCTTGAGTTGTAACGGGCGATTTGCTGCCCCCTTGCCTTTTCCCATGCGCGCCAGAGAATTTCTCCGTGATCTATCTCGTCCCTGGAAGAAGAACGATCTTCTGGTTCGGGTCTTTTCGTTCCGACCTCTTCCATTCTCTGGAACACTGCCTTGAGGGCTTTTTCCTTCCAGCCATCCTCGCTCAGGGAGATCGATTGATACTGCTGCAAACAGAGTGCCAATCCGGCAGGCAGTTTGGTGTCCTCAACGAAAAGAGTGAGGATTTCCTTGTTTTCGGAAAGCGCGTATCCAACCTCGCTCCTGACATATCTGGAATCAATCGACCGTGGAGATATGAAGACGAGAAAAAGGACGGAATTCTTTATGGCATGGGCAATTTCCTCGACCCATTCACCTGCGGGCTGGATACCCTCGTCATACCAGATATTCGCTCCTTTCTCGTGCAATTGACGCATGGCGTCGAAGACGACGATCTTGTCGGCATGGGCATAACTGACGAATACGTGCGGACCATCTCCTGAGTATGCTTCGAAAGGAGAGGGAACGTCAGTGGCCGAATGCGTGGTCATTTTTCTGGCAGCCTAATCAATACCCTTTTCGTTGAAGGATATATACGGGATATGCCCCAAAACCCTTGGCTAATTCCAAATTCCCGGCGTACTCGAAATCAAAGTCAGGGTAACGGTAGGAGATCAGGGCGGCCACCGTCTCGGAAACGAAAACCGACCCTGGAAGTACGATCGGTTCGATACGGGCGGCCTGATTGACGTGTTGGCCAAAGAAATTCGTTCTCTTGAGCAAGGGATCGAATTCCTCGTAAACCGGACCGGCGTGCATCGATATGCGAACCTCCATCTTGCCGTCGCTCACCAGTTCCGGCCACTCCCCTTGAGCAAAGAAATCGCGCAAGGCGATCGCCAGGCGGAGGGCGTCGTTGATATCATCGAAAACTGCGAAAAAAGAATCGCCCCAACTGTTGAGGAAGGATGGTCTGCAATCCATTTCCTCCATCATACGGGCGGTGTTTCCATGAAAAGCTTCCACGAACCTAGGGGTCATGTCCTCGTGAACTTTCGTAAAGCCCTCGACGTCCGCGAAAAGCATGGTCTTCACGGAACGCATCGCTTTGACCGAATCACCGAAACTGGTTATGAATGTAGTGGGAGAACCCTTTACGACGATCGGACTTGGAGCGATCTTGTCGAGTTCCTCGAGCACTTCGTTGGCGCACAGAACAACAGGTTCGGTAAAGGTTTTTCGCCAGGATTCGGCCACTGATCCGGTGCCCCCTTCCTCTCCTGATTCACCATTCCAAAAAAGAAGCAGGTGGGGGTCTTCGTTGAGACCCCGGCCACGCATCGCTGAAAATCCGAGCATGACGTCGTTGCAAAAGGTAAAAAGCGTGTCATCCCCGTAATACCCTTCATTGGTGACGTAGTGAACCGAAGTAGCCCGATCGAGAACCTTTTCGAACCGTGACACCCAGTCCGCGCCCTCCCGGCGCACGCTGGTCTCGATGAATTCATCCTTTGCAAATGGAAGAAACACGTGGGTCTCGCCCCCCCGCTCCTGCATGACTTCAAGGAACAGGATATCCGTTCCGCAGGCAGCCGAACTGTATCCGCAAGTAGCCCCTATTGTATCGAGTTTCTCTTCAATCTTCTTACGAACGATCTCCTCGGCTTCCTGTGGAAAGCGTCTTTCCTTGCCCGGACGATCGATCAAATGCCCGGAACAGGCGACGATTCCCAGCATGGGAAAAACCTCACCAATCTGTGAGGCAATGGACTCGTCTTCGTATAGGGAACTGATTTGCAAAGCCTGTTTACGCGTACTGGCAATGTGGGATGGATGAGCATCCTTCATGGCCACCGCTTCCTTGTATGCCTCGATGGAATCCGGAATTTGACCAAGGAGCAGGGAAGACTCGGCCATCGTTGCCTGTACCCAGTAATTGCATCCACCGGCGTTCTTGATTTCCTGGCAGAGATCCAACGCCTTGCCCGCGTATTCCCTCGCCTTGGTATAATTCATGCAAACGAAATGCATGAACGCGACGTTGATGCATGGATAATAGAGATTGTCCGGAGCGGATTGATTTCCGTTCAGAGAATCTTCGCTGAAAAACCCTTGCTCGTACCTGGCGATGGCCAGATCGGCATATTCCTGTTTCTTGGCCGAATCCGTAGAGATTTCGCAAAGATCCTTGTAGGCGCTTGCCAACAGGCTCAAGGTTTCGACGTCACGCACGCCAGTTGAAACCAGTTCCTCCAGGGTGCTGGCGGCGAGGGCGGGAGACCCGGCTTTGGCCAACGCCAAAGCCGCCCTCTGGGATAATTCACGATGGTTCCTGTTTTTACGGAGACCGGCGCGGGCGACGTCATGAGCGAGCAAGAACTCTCCCACGTCGAGCATGCGCCCGCAAAGTTCCAGAAAATTCTCCGCATTCGAGCCGTCGTGGTCAAATAATCTCCACTCACGGCGAAGACTTACGGTTTTACGTTTCGTCCATTGAGACATTACCCGTCTTCGCTAAGCGAAGGCTCCATGGATTACGAGAATAATATCCCCAAAAAGGGGAAATGATCACATTTTTTCGTATCGGGTGCGCAACATTTGGGTGAAAGCGGCGACTTTGCGGGCCTTGCGCTTTTTGTCCGATGGCTTTTCAAAGTAACGCTTGGCGCGTACGTCACGAATCACGCCTTCGCGATCCAAGGTTTTCTTTAAACGACGAATAGCCCGATCCATGGGCTCGCCCTTGCGTAACTTGATTTCGATGGACATAATGATGCAAAAGATTCGAAAATACGCATTAAGGAAGAATCGTCAAGCTGGAACCTGGTTCCCCGGATTAAGGATTCAAGACCGTTTTTTGGATGCGAATCGATCTTCCGGGGGAGGTTCGGGTTCGGTTATGCGCAATCGGACCCCCATCACGCAGGGATGATTTCGCCAGGCCCGAAAGGTTTCCATGCGCACGGGAAAACGAAATCGCCCGTCCGTTTCAGCGACGAGGCCTTCCTTGGCCTTCGAAGTGGCAAAAGCCAGACTTACGCGTGCCCGCCCTCTACCCTTTTCCGCTTCATTGAAAAGCGATTCGGAAAAACCTTGGGCATCCTCGTGATTTTGATCAATGAGCCAGGTGATTTCCTCCACGAATTTGGAAAGGGCTTCATCCACCGACCAAAGCTTGGTGACGTTAATACGGGTCTCCCCGTCCCTATTGGAAGCAATTCCTTCGACCACCATGATACGGCCCTCCTCCAACCTGGCGCCGTACTGTTCGTACGCTTCGGAAAACATCGGTAAGGAAAAATCCCTTTCCTTGGCCAAAAGATTGAAGCGGGCCCAAGGCTTGGCGTCTTTCTTGGTGTATCTTCTCTCCACCTCCGAAATCACTCCGCAAAGACGAAAGGAACGCTTTCCCGAAAGCGCCTCCAAATCGGCAGCCTTGAGGTCATCAAGCAGAGGTCCGACTCCGCATAGCGTATCCACGGGATGCCCAGTGAGAAAAAGACCGAGCAACTCTCTTTCCAGTTTCAATTTCTCCAGTTCGTCCATTTCAGGCACTTGGGCGAGCGCCAGGCCCGTTCCCTCTTCCGTTTTTTCAGAACCGTTTTCGATCCCACCTCCCATCAGGTCAAAGAGATTGATTTGTCCGGCTTCTCTGTCCTTGCGGCGCAACTGGGCCTCCCCCATCGCCCGGTCAAGGTCCGCAAGCAAGGCCGCCCGGTTGCCATGCAAGGCATCAAAGGCGCCGGACTTGATCAGGCATTCGAGGACGCGCTTGTTGGCGGCCTTGCCGTCCACTCTTTCCACCAAGTCTCCAAAACCGCTGAAGGGGCCGTTGCGCCCGCGCTCTTCGACAATGCACCTTCCGGCGACGTCCCCCACCCCCTTTACCGCGGAAAGACCAAAACGAATCGATCCCAGGGCGTCTCCATCCCCATCCAAGGGAGTGAAGTTTTCGCCTGACTCGTTGACGTCCGGTCCAAGAACGGAAATTCCCATTTCACTACATTCCGAAAGAAAATGAGCGAGCTTTTCGGAATTCCCAAGCTCGCAGGCCAATACCCCGGCCATGAAGTCGACCGGATGGTTGGCTTTCAAGTAAGCGGTCTGATAACTTATTATGCCATAGGCTGCGGAATGGGATTTGTTGAATCCATAGCCGGCGAATTTTTCGAGGATATTGAAAATGTCATTGGCTTTTTTCGATTCGATCCCGTTCGTATCCTTTGCCCCCTTGACGAAAATCTCTCTTTGCTTCGCCATTTCCTCGGGCTTTTTCTTGCCCATGGCGCGCCGGAGAATATCCGCTCCCCCCAAGGTGTATCCGGCAATTCTACGAGCGGCTTCCATTACCTGTTCCTGATAAACCATGACCCCGTAGGTCTCGGAGCAAACGTCCTCTAGCAATGGATGAGGGAACTTTATGGTCGAAGGATCCTCCTTGCCTTTGATGTAATCCGGTATCCAATCCATGGGCCCGGGTCTGTAAAGAGCGATCAGGGCGATGATTTCATCAACGTTCGAAATCGTCATCTGACGACAGAGCCGTCGCATGCCCTCGGATTCCAACTGAAAAACACCAATGGTCCTGGCATCGTTGAGAAGTTTGAAGGTTGGCTCGTCCTCCAAGGGAGCATCGGCGACCCTGAACTCTTCCAAGCCTTTCTTCTTGCGAATATGCGATTCCGCCTCCGAAATTACGGTGAGGGTCTTCAGACCCAGGAAGTCCATTTTCAACAAACCAAGTTCCTCGACCGGATCCTTCGGATACTGCGTGGTCAGAATGCCGTCCTGCGTGGTCAGAGGAACCAGTTCCCTGAGCGGTCGGTCGGCAATGATAACCCCTGCCGCATGAGTGCCGGAGTTACGGACCATTCCTTCGATTACCCTGCCGGTATCTATGATCTGCCTGGCAACCGGATTTCTCTCGTACTCGGATGCGAGCTCGGGGCTTTTGGCCACGGCGTCCTCAAGTGAGATATTGAGATCGTCCGGGATCATCTTGGCCAGTTTGTCCGCTTC
>JAYOWQ010000044.1:0-3912 GCA_038152055.1 Opitutales bacterium
GAGCAAAGCCATCGAGGGATGGCTCGAAGGCAACCACATGAGCAAAGGCTCCCATTACAGGCTTTAGTGCCAGATCATCGCCATTTTCATCAACTGCGATAAAGGTGAACAAGGTATCTCCCTCATCTTCCTGTGGCTCTGTAATTTGGAAACGGAAAGTTCGCCCCTTTTCTTTGACAAGATCTGAGATGTGATTTGATTCAAAGTCATCCGCTTGTCCTTCAACTTCAAAAGACGCGGCCAAAAGAACGCGCCGAGGACTACGAATAGGAATAAAGTCCAGGTATACCTTGTACTTTCCAGCTTTTCGTGGAGTAAGGGTAAATCTCCAAATCCCTTTAAATAAAGGATCAGCTTCTGGGTGAAGATGTTGATAATCATCCAAACTTGGATCGATCGCAAGAAGATGGATTTTCCGGGTATGGCTAAGGGCTACGTCGTCTTCGCCAAGGGGAGATCCGTCCGCTTGCCTCAGGTTCATTTCAAATCGGCAAGCCTTACCGATTTCAAGATCGTCAAGCGGGCGAAACGACAGGCTCATTGGCCACTTGCGAACGGACAAGTCGACGAACCCGGCATCGCCAGGCCCACAGTAATCGAGCTCCCCGTCCAGATTGTAAGTCTCTTCATGAAGAAAATCGCATGGCTCTACCGGAATACTCCGAATAATAAAATACAGGCATAGAAAAGGAATTCCAAAAAAAAGAGGACTGAACTTCGATCCTAGAATTTTTTTCATATCGGGATTTCAGCCCTCCACACCTTCGGAGAGACGAGAGAGAAAATCTTCAGTGGACCATTGGCTACCGGGAAACTGATAGATTATTTGCCGTCTGGAATTCACGATCATCGTGCGCATCGTATGATCGAGTGGCATATCCTCCAAATTTTTTCGGAAGATTCCAAATTGTCTGGTCAAGTCGTCAATCACGGACTTGGAAGCAGTTCCAAGTTTGAAATTTTCTTCATCCAAGTCATAGGCGCGGGCATAGGATTTCAGCACGCCCGGAGTATCAAATTCCGGGTCCAGTGTAATCGATAGAAAACGCACGTGGGGAAGTTTCGTTTGTTTGGCAAGAAGTTGAAGTTTTTTCATGCGCATGGTTGAAGCCGGGCACATTTCGGCAATGGAGCAACGGGTGAAGATGAAATTCAGTACGGTAACGGATCCGTCGAAGAAGTCAGTCGTCAGAATTTCACCGTCCTGGTCGTATAATGCAAAAGGCGGAAGGGTATCCCCGACAGAACGAATCATACTATCACCCAAACTGAGGGTATCTCGCCGGAGGAGACGGTTGACGTTATTAAGACGAATTCGCTCGGCCCGATCATCGGGCCACACGGAAGACAACAAGTACCCAGAGCCATCGGATGGAGTGAAGGTATGTCGGGCGAAAGCCCGGAAAGTTTGCTTGTTTCTTAGTAAATTCAAATCACCAGGCTGCACGGCAAAGGATAGCTCGATCCCGGGGTCGGTTCCCCATTCCTTTTGGAGTGCGCTACCACAAGCAAGAACTTCTGCTCGGACCATACTGAGATTTTGATCTACGGCAACGACTGCCCCACGCATCTGGCTGGAAAGCAGTCCATTGTAATTTTCCGAATTGCCGGAAGGCGAACGGCAAGAAAACAGGACAACCCAAATGATCAGGCAAGAAAATGAGATGAAAACTTTCAATCAGTTTCTATATATCGAATCCAAGCCCGTCGGGCAATTTCAATCCCTCCATTTTCTCCACAGGGAAGCCTTAACCCAAACTGCATCCGATCATTAGCACAACTTTCATGTCATCCAAGAGAAGCTATCCCCTTGATCCCTTTTGTTTGCCAAATCATAATGATGCATTAGTAATCTTCTGACGTGAGTCTAGGAAAACCCATATCCGCAAAGCCCCACCCCGGTTCTCTTGCCAGTTCGCCGGGGTTTTCCATGCTTGGCATGTACGAACTTACCAAGCCACGACTCAGTTTGCTTTCGGTTTTCACGGCCGCTTTGGGCTACCTCGTTCGCGAGCCCCTTCAATCCGATCTAACCATTTTCTTTTCCCTCACTTTGGGCACCGCGCTGTCCGCCGCCGGAGCGGCCGCTCTCAATCAATGGATGGAGAGAATCGAGGACGGTCTCATGGCCCGAACGTCAAACCGCCCCTTGCCTTCCGGTATGATTTCACCCGGATTTGCCATGGCCTTTGGCATTATTCTTTCCTCCCTCGGGCTCTACGTACTTTGGACCGGGACCAATCCTTGGTCCACCATTCTCACCTTGTCTACCCTTGTCGTTTATCTTCTGGTTTACACACCCCTAAAGAAAAGAAGTCCATACGCCACTGAAATCGGGGCAATATCCGGAGCCTTGCCACCCTTGATCGGATGGGTCGCGGCAGAAGGATCGCCGACCACTTACGGGTGGATTTTATTTGGCATTCTATTTGCCTGGCAATTACCCCACTTCATGGCAATTGCCTGGAATTTCCGTGAAGATTACTCGAAAGGTGGCTTCAAGCTCCATCAACTCGGTGACCCGCAAGGCCATTCTCTCGCCAGAAAGAGCTTGATTTACTCCCTTCTCCTGACTGCATTCGTTTTCTCACCCTATTTTCTCAACCTCAGACAATCTCCTCCCGGATTCTTCTATCTTGCATCCGCTTTGATTCTGTCACTTTATTTGCTCATTCCCGCGGTTCGTTTCGTCACTTCATCCGATCGTGATCGCTCGGCAAAAAAACTTTTTTTCGTTACCATAATCTATCTTCCCCTTCTATTTGCCGCGCTTGTCATTGATCGATACCTTTGAAATTCACCATGACCCATCTTCTTAACCAAATCGCCCGCTTTCGATACCTCCTGATCGGAACCTT
The DNA here is from genome assembly GCA_038152055.1 of Opitutales bacterium. Lineage (GTDB taxonomy): Bacteria > Verrucomicrobiota > Verrucomicrobiia > Opitutales > Seribacteraceae > Chordibacter. The sequence goes on from JAYOWQ010000044.1 coordinate 2,859, forward strand.
TCTCATTTTCGCCAGCAGTTGCTCTCGCATCGACCACAAGCAGTCAGCCCTCGACCCCAAGGGACTCGTTTCGCAAAATCAATATGACGTTTTCATGCTTTCCGTATGGATCACCATATTCTTATTTTGCGCAGTCGGGGGTTGCTTGTTGTACGTCTTGTGGCGTTACCGAGCCAAAAATGCCGCGGAAGCGAAGGAAATCCCACCGCAATCTCATGGCAATTCCATGGTCGAGACCGGGCTGATCATTGTATCAGCGATTATTCTCGTAATCCTTGCGGTTCCAACCTTGCAAGGCGTCGTTCTGCTCAACCGCGTACCCGACGCCAACGATGCCGAGACTCTTGAGAAACTTGGCCTGGATCGCAGTCAAATAGATGGCGCCATTACCGTTAACGTCACCGGCAAGAGATTCTTCTGGGTATTCGAATACCCTCAATTTGGCATAGTAACCGCCAACGAACTCGTTTTTCCCGCAACCAAAGCGGTTCGCATCAATCTTCGCACTGAAGACGTAATACATAGCTTTTGGGTACCCAAGCTTGCGGGCAAGATGGATCTGATGCCCGGACAGGAAAACTTCATGTGGTTTATTGCCGATCAGCAAAAGATTGTTGGAAAAAGCGATGCCGCAACGGCCATGCCCGCCGTTCACGACGGCACCATGAGAGCAAAAGTATTCGCCAAGCAAAAGTTCACTGATGAATTCGAACCAGTCGGAGGTTTGTTCTACGGGCAATGCGCGGAATATTGTGGTAACTCGCATGCCTACATGTCATTCCGTGCCCTCGCTCAAACGGACGAGGATTTTGACAAATGGGTCAAGCGTTTTCAAAACGCCCAAAACCCGAATCTTGCCACCAAGCCCTACGACCCCCAATCATCTTATGGCAAGGGTTCCATCGTTTCCTTTCCCGACCCCGGACTCGGAGCCGGCGCCTCCCGTGAGTTCGCCTCCATTCGTAAGATTGCTCCCGGTCAGTCGCCACAACTCAATCCCGGCGCCTGGGAAAAGGCTCATTCGGACGATTATGAGATCGGGAAACAACTCTTT
>JAYOWQ010000044.1:4012-12356 GCA_038152055.1 Opitutales bacterium
CGGCGCCTGGGAAAAGGCTCATTCGGACGATTATGAGATCGGGAAACAACTCTTTTCCTCCCTGCAATGCGTGCAGTGCCACGCCGTCAACCGGACCGGTCTTGGAGCCAAAGGACCCAACCTTACTTTATATGGCTTGAGAACTTCGCTGGCTGCGGGCTGGATGCGTAATGACAAGGAAAGTCTTTCCAAATGGCTCAAGAATTCAAATGAAGTGAAATTCGGAAATCTCATGTGGAACGGGGAAGGCGTAGATGATCGCCATCCCCTGCGCAACCTGCAAGACGACGATGAAAAAGTGGATCAATTGATCGCTTATTTACTCGGACAATCCTAACTCTCCTTTTCCTGACCTGCCTTTAACCCAAATTGCCATGGCTACCGAATCCATAAAGTATCTCGCACCAGACACTGAAAACACGACCAAGACTCAGGTCTTTCCCCGACCCGGCCAGCACACCACCGGGCTGGTCGACTGGCTGACCACCATTGACCACAAGAAGATTGGACTGATGTACGGCCTTACCGCTCTCTTCTTTCTGATCGTCGGCGGAATCGAAGCCCTTCTGATTCGTTCGCAACTTTGGGATCATAACATGTCCTTACTAACAAACAGGGAGTACAACCAAATGTTCACCATGCACGGAACAACCATGGTGTTTCTAGTTATCATGCCACTGAGCGCCGCGTTCTTCAATTTCGTCATGCCCTTGCAAATTGGAGCCAGAGACGTGGCATTCCCAAGAATGAACGCACTCAGTCTATGGTGCTTTGTCGCGGGCGGGTTGATTCTGAACCTCAGTTGGTTCTTTACCGGAGGGTCCCCTGCTATCGGTTGGTTCGGGTACGCCCCGTTGACAGACACTCGCTTTGCCGAAGTCATCGGTGACATGGGCCCTGATTTCTGGATCTTTTCACTGCAGATTCTTGGCGTTGCCTCCCTGCTGGCTTCCTTCAATTTCATCACCACAATCATAAACATGCGGGCCCCGGGCATGACTATGATGAGGTTGCCTGTCTTCACCTGGATGACCCTGGTGGTGAGTTTTCTTATCATTCTTGCCTTTCCCGCCATCACCATCGCGCTGGTCGAACTCATGTTCGACCGCACTTACGGAACAAACTTCTACGATTTCCTTGAAGGCGGAAAACCACACCTTTGGCAGCATCTTTTCTGGATCTTCGGACACCCTGAAGTATATATCCTTATTCTGCCAGCAATGGGTATCGTTTCCGAGGTGATACCTGTCTTCTCCCGCAAGCCGTTGTTTGGCTATGGTTTGATCGTATTCTCCGGAGCCATCATTGGCTTCATGGGTTTTGCGGTCTGGAGTCACCATATGTTCACCACCGGGATGGGCGTTGTCGCGACTTCAGCCTTCGCCATGCTTACCATGCTTATTGCGATTCCTACTGGGGTTAAGATTTTCAATTGGATTGGCACGATGTGGGGTGGCAGAATCCGATTCGATACGCCCATGCTTTTCGCTCTCGGTTTTATAACCATGTTCATGATCGGAGGATTTACCGGGATCATGCACTCTTCCGTACCCATTGATGCCCAGCATCAGGATTCTTACTTCGTCGTAGCCCATTTTCACTACGTTTTGATCGGAGGCGCGTTATTCGGACTTTTCTGCGGTTTTTATTTTTGGTTGCCCAAATTGACCGGACGAATGATGAGTGAAAATTTGGGCAAATTCGTATTCACTTTGATGTTCATCGGTTTCAACCTCACTTTCTTCCCGATGCACTACCTGGGGATGATCGGACAACCTCGTCGGACCCATACCTACAACGAGGGACACGGCTTTGAAATGTGGAATCAGATCGCTACCGTCGGGGCTTTCATTCTCGGTGTGGGCATTGCGATTGGCGTTCTTCAATTCATCAACTCCTTCTTCAACAAAAAATTAAAACCTGCCGGAAAAAACCCATGGGATGCCCGCACCCTGGAGTGGACGCTATCATCCCCGGTCAAGGAATACAACTTTGCCCGCACGCCCATCATCAAGGCACGCGATCAAGCCTGGGAAAACAACTATGGTCCCAAGGAAAATCATTCCGAAAAGGAACCATTGGACGATCATGGCGTGCACATGCCCGATCGTTCATGGTGGCCGTTGATCACCGCCCTTGGCTTATTCGGTTTGGCAATAGGCATGCTCTTTCATCGCTCCATTGATCCCAGTGGCGCCCTGATTCGGGACTATACCATTCCAATCATCTCCGGTGCAGTAGCCATTCTGGGGATGATCATGTGGGCACTGGAAGGCCCCGGTGGCTACCACTTGTTCCCCAAGGAAGACGAAGAGTAATTTCACATTTTTTAACCCAACCTTTCAAAACAATGAGCGACGCCAGCGCCCACGCCATCGATCACCACGAACCTGCTACCAGTACGGGTATTCCTAACAAAAAAGTCCTCATGTGGGCATTTCTCGGTTCCGACTGTATGTTTTTCGGCACCTTGATATCCACCCACTTGATCTATCGCAAGATTTCCGCAACCGTGGGGGGGAATTTTCTCGATATCAGGGACGTATTCGACATCGAACTTACCTCTTTCAGTACTTTCATCCTTCTCGCCAGTTCCCTCTTCATGGCTTTGGCCGTTTCAGCCATACACAAAGGCAATTTAAACAGTACCCGTTGGATGCTTTTCGGAACCATTGTCTTCGGATCGATCTTTCTCGCCTGTCAGGTATACGAGTTTACGCACTTTATCCATGCTCCGGGAAATGAACTCACCCTTTCCACTTATCGTGGCGAGCCACACGTATTCGGCTCAACCTTTTATGTGCTGACCGGGACCCATGGGACTCACGTAGCCATCGGAGTCTTCTGGTTGCTGGGATGGTTGGCCTATTCCTTCACCGGGAAGATGAGTACTGCTCACGCTCTTGACGTAGAAATTTGTGGTCTATACTGGCACTTTGTAGACATCGTATGGATTATCATCTTCCCTGTAGTGTACCTTATGGAGTACGCCCTTTAGTCCAACCCAACCCATTTTCCCTTTTCTTATCATGAGTGGACATTCCGAAGACCCAGTTGCAGAAGAAAGCAAGCGCTTCTTCACTTTTTTCAATCTCTCCATGTTTCTGGTTGCCATTACGGGCATCGAAATCGTCATTATTTACGTTCAAACCTTCGAGAGCTCTTCGATTATCGGGATTCTCTTCGCTACATCCATCATCAAGTTTTTCGGAGTCGTTTGTTGGTTCATGCACCTGCGATGGGACAAGATCCTTAACACGATTCTATTTTTAATGGGACTGGTAATCGCTCTGGGTACTTACTTTGCCGTAATCTACATGGCAGACTCACACCCTGTAGTCGAGAAATTCGAGGTAACCAAGATAGAGGATGGATGGAAACCAGGACACGATTACGATGAGGGTGATTTCGTATTGCAGGAAGGCTCGTATTTTAAGTCCAAAGGCGCCCACTCTTCCGGTGACAACTTTCTGTCTGATCAATGGGAGAAGGTAAATTCGGTACCTCATTTGATTTCCTATAGGATCACAGGTGGGGCGGACATGATAGAGATAAACTCAAAGAATCCTGAAAACCCTTACTTCATGCTTTCCCATCCGGATGGCGACGAGGAGATCGAAGAATCAACCATAGCCTTGCTCGCTTCCAACGCCACCTCATCCGATTTTCGTCTGAAAGTTCGTTCAGAAGCTTTCTGGACTGAATCCAAGTAAAAAGGGTCATCCACCCTCCCCTCCTCCAGTTGGTTGCGTGGAGAGGGATATCCACTAGTCTGTTTCCCATAGTATGGAAAACTCTCCCGTATCTCTTTTACATTGGCATACCGAACCCGCTTTGATCGGAGGCATTCTATTCGTGGGCTGGACCTATGCTCTGTTTGTCGGTCCATTTCGTTCAAGGATTCGTCCGGACTTGCCTAGTCCCGTTTCTTTTGCCTGGTGGTTCGCTGCCGGCCTCATCACTTTCTATCTTGCAGTCGGTTCTCCCCTGGATCCACTGGGCGAAAATTTTCTATTTTCCGCGCACATGATTCAGCACAATATCCTGATGTACGTTTGCCCTCTTTTCATTCTGCTCGGACTTCCCAAGCCACTGGTAGATCATATTCTCTCCAATCGCCCCGCCTTGGAGTCGGCCATACGTTTTCTAACCCATCCGATCATTGCCGGTCTGCTTTTCACTCTGGTCTTCTCCTTTTGGCACGTCGGAGCCTTTTATGAGGCTGCGATTCGGGACAAGGTCATTCACATGGCCGAACATTTATCGATGTTTTTCGTATCCCTTTTGATGTGGTGGCCCATATGTTCTCCCTCCGAACGCTTGCCATCGATAAGATTCGGCCCTCAAATGCTTTACGTGCTCGCCCTCATGCTTGGACAGACTCCCATCTTTGCAATCCTTACCTTTTCAAAGGAAGTACTCTACGACACCTACTTTTATGCCGAACGCATTATGAATCTCACGCCGCTTGAAGATCAAAAGGCAGGTGGCGTACTCATGAAAATTGCCAACATGGCAGTTTCAGTGGGTGTGCTTGCATCCATTTTCCATCGATGGACCAAAAGTCAACCTCCTCCAGGAAAAGTTGCCTAGAAGGAGGATCCTCAGAGCCTGGAAACCAAGAGTTCACGTTCGAAAAGCATTTCCTTGGGAAGAAACTCCGATAATTGTAAAAACAACTCCTCATGTCTGAGGGTCTGCATACGAAGATTCTCTGAATCTGTATTCATCAATTCCTTCCATTGCTCATCGGTAAAATCCAACCCTGACCAATCAAGATCATGAATGCGAGGAGACCATCCGAGCGCACCCTCAATCGCCCGGGCTTTTCCCGAGGTTCGCTCGACTATCCAGCGTAGAACCCTCATGTTTTCACGAAATCCAGGCCAAAGAAACTTGCCGGACTCATCCTTGCGAAACCAGTTCACGTGAAAAATTCTGGGTTTGTTATCGAGCCGTTTGCCCATTCGAATCCAATGCCTGAAATAATCTCCCATATTGTATCCGCAAAATGGAAGCATTGCCATTGGATCCCGTCGCAAGTTGCCTAATTTTCCTTCGGCCGCGGCCGTGGTCTCCGAAGCGAGAGTCGCTCCCAGATAAACTCCATGATTCCAATTAAAGGATTGATAGACCAAGGGAATGTCGGACATTCTTCGACCCCCGAATATAAAGGCGGCTATGGGGACTCCTGCCGGATTTTCCCAGTCCTTGTCAATGGTCGGGCACTGGGCAGCAGGCGCTGTAAACCTCGCGTTCGGGTGAGCGGCTGGAGTTTTCTCATCCGCAGTCCATGGGTTGCCCAGCCAATCGGTCAATCCAACTGGAGGTTGCTTGGTTAATCCTTCCCACCACACGTCACCGTCTTCCGTCAGGGCGACGTTGGTAAAGATGGTATTTTTCTTCATCGATTCCATCGCATTGGGATTTGTCTCCCATGAGGTCCCGGGAGCCACACCGAAAAAACCGGCTTCGGGATTGATTGCCCTCAAGCCGCCCTCTTCATCCGGTTTCAACCATGCAATGTCGTCTCCTACTGTGGTTACTTTCCAGCCCTTCATGCCGTCCGGCGGAACCAGCATGGCCATGTTTGTTTTCCCGCAAGCGCTTGGGAAAGCGCCCGCCACATAGGTTTTTTCACCCTCCGGACTTTCCACTCCAAGAATTAACATGTGTTCGGCCATCCACTCATTGTCTCTGGCCATACAGGAGGCAATTCGCAAGGCCAGACACTTCTTGCCCAGAAGAGCATTTCCTCCATATCCACTCCCATAGGAAACGATCGTTCTTTGTTCGGGGAAATGCACGATATAAGTGTTATCAGGATCACATGGCCATGGAACGTCAGCAACGCCATCCGACAAAGGCATTCCCACCGAGTGCAGGCAGGGAATGAAAAAGTCTCGTTCTCCAAGCTGGTCAAGAACCGCCTGCCCCATCCTCGTCATGATTCGCATATTCAATACCGCATAGGGGGAGTCGGTTACCTGTACTCCATATTGAGAAATCGGAGAGCCCAGGGGCCCCATGCAAAATGGAACGACGTACATGACCCTTCCTTCCATGCAGCCCTTGAACAAACGCTTGAGTTTAGCACGCATCTTGCGTGGTTCCTCCCAGTTATTGGTGGGACCGGCATCCTCCTTTCCATAACTGCAGATAAAGGTTCTGCTTTCCACTCGGGCAACGTCACGCGGATCGGACCGCACCAGAAAACTGTTCGGTCGCTTTTTTTCATTCAATCTAATCATGGATCCACCCTTGACCATCAATTCACAAAGATCGTTCCATTCCTTGTCCGAACCGTCGCACCAACGAACACCCGCCGGTTGACACATCTCCACCATCTTGTCCAGCCATTTGAGCAACGCCAGGTTGCAGGTTCTGGACCGATCATAAGCTACATTGTCATTTCCCATGCTATCATTCGCTAGGGTGCATACCTTGGCTAGTCAAACCTTGTATCGTTTAAAAGCAATCAAGCGGCGGTTTTTTTGTTTGATTGGGAATAAATCTGGTTTGCGTTGAACCATGGCTACCTTAGCATCACCTCTCGAGCGTATGAATTGGCAAGCCAAAACAAGAAACGCCGTCCTCGCCTTGGAGGATGGAAGTATTTTTCGCGGATTCGCTTTTGGAGCGAAAACGACCACCACTGGGGAAGCGGTCTTCAATACCGGTATGACCGGATATCAGGAGACGCTGACCGACCCTTCTTATTTCGGACAGATCGTCACCATGACAGCTCCGCAAATCGGTAATTACGGGATCAACCTGGAGGACGAGGAGTCAGACGGGCCAAAGGTTGCGGGATTTGTGGTACGTGACCTCAGCCCGACCGTCAGTAACTGGCGAGCGACCGGCGACCTTTCAAACTATTTGGAAAGCCATGGCATTCCAGGAATCGAGGGAATCGATACTCGGGCAATCACCAAGCGCCTAAGGGTACATGGGGCCCTCAAGGCATGCCTTAGCACGGAGGGAATTTCCGATCAGGAGGCACTGGAAAAAGCTAGGTGTTGGGAAGGAATTGTTGGGCGTGACTTTGTCAAGGAAGTGACGTGCAAGGAAGCATTTGTATGGGATGCATCCGGCGAGAAAAGCAAGCCATTCTCAATCCCGGGAACTGCACTTTCTTCGAATGATGGGAATGATGGTGAGATTCATCGGCTCGTAGCCTTTGATTTTGGCGCAAAACGGGCAATTTACCGAAATTTGCGAAACTGTGGATTTGATGTTACCGTTCTTCCGGCCGATGCCAGTGCCGAGGATGCCCGTTCCCATAGTCCTGACGCCATCTTTTTATCCAATGGTCCGGGGGATCCATCGGCTCTTGATTATGCCCATTCGGCCATTCGCGAATTGATAGACGACTATCCAATCTTCGGCATCTGCCTCGGGCATCAGGTCCTGACCCATGCCATCGGAGCCACAACCTACAAGTTGAAATTCGGACACCGTGGAGGAAACCAACCCGTAAAGAACGTAGAATCCGAAAAAGTGTCGATTACTTCCCAAAACCATGGCTTTGCATCCGATAAGGATGCATTGGAAGCCAATGGTGCGGTGGTCACCGAGTACAATTTAAATGACAACACCGTTTCCGGCATGCGGATAGAGGGAAAACCCGTCTTTTCGGTGCAGTATCATCCCGAAGCTGCCCCCGGTCCCAACGATGCCCATTTTCTTTTCTCCTCCTTCCATAAATTGGTTGGGGAACATAAACGATCCAAACTGGCTACTGCCTGATCCATGAGCCGTTGCGGGTTGCTTTATGACCCCATCTTTCTGGATCATTTGACCGGATCAGGCCACCCGGAATGCCCCGATCGTGTTTCTCATGCCTACGAAGCGATCAAGGAATCCGGACTGCTGAAACATTGTGCCACGCTTACTGTAAGAGACTGTCAAAAGGCAGACCTCGAGCGGACACACTCACAGACATACCTTACCAGAGCCCAAAAAGATATATCTTCTGGTCTGCCCCAATTAAGTACGGGAGACACGATAATCTGCAAAGATTCCTGGTCGGTTGGCCAACAAGCGACAGGGGGCATTCTCCATGCATTGGATCAAGTTCTGGAAGGAACGATCGACCGGGCCTTCTGCCTGACCCGACCACCTGGGCACCACGCAACCCCAAACCGTGGGATGGGCTTCTGTATATTTAATCACGTTGCGGTGGCCGCACGCCGGGCTCAGGCCATACATGGAGTGGGAAAAGTTCTGATTGTTGACTGGGACGTTCACCATGGCAATGGCACCCAGGATATTTTTTACGAGGATGAATCGGTTTATTTTTTCAGCACCCATCAATCCCCCTGGTATCCAGGCACAGGCAGCA
>JAYOWQ010000045.1:0-12092 GCA_038152055.1 Opitutales bacterium
TCACTTCACTTAAGAACATGAACGGACTTTCCTTTCGAATCAAGCTGGCAAACTCGTTAACCTGCTCGTAAGTGGCGCGATTGAAGGTAATCCTCACTCGATGTTGCGAGTACCTGTCTCTCTCGTCCGTATCCATTTCCCTGTAGTCACGGGCGGGAAAAACCTTGTCCGCCAAGCTTGAAGCCCGGTTGCTGAGATTCTTTTTGTCATAGCTCTTGTTTTGCTGCTCAATCTTTTGCAACTCCAAGGCCTTGTCAATTGCCGGCTTCAAGGCGATTACGGACTGGTGCGCTTGCATTTCCTGACCAATCAGAGACCAGTCTCCGGATATTTGAGCGCCCTGTTTGAGGAGTTGAAAGAAACACAGCCCCAAAACCGTCCAAATCGAAAGCACAAGGAGACGTTGCTCACGCTCACTCAATTTTTCAAATGCCTTGCCCCAATTTTTCATGGCCCCTTGACGCCCTCCTCGATTCCGGGAGGTGACAGCTCGGATGGTCTTGCCGCAGCTACTTCTTCCTCGATTAAATCAAGCTCGACGTCAAAACTCGTTTTCCCACTTCCGCTCTTGATCTGTCGCAATTCTTCCCCGGAGCGTCCTTTGCGAATTCGCCCCACTTTGGCATTTTCCAAATTCTCAAGGAACGTGTTCACTGATTCCACGCTTTTCCCCTCCCCTTCCAATTTCATATGGCTACGCGTCTCAAAATGGGCCATCGAAAACCAAAGATCGGGATTCTCCATGGATCCACCGCGATGCATGGCCACTCGGCCAAGAGCTCCAAAGGGATCGATTCCTCCGAGCTTGTTCTGGCGCAGTTTCTCGAGAAGCTTTTGGGATTCGAGCACCAGTGGAACCTGACGGGACATTTCTTCCGACAGGGCTCGACGATCGCTTAGTTTAATGCTTCCAATTTTCACTCCTCCAAAGATCAGAAGGAGGCATATAGCGGAAACCAAGGCATAGCTCATTGACTTCCATCGTGCTCGCGCGCGCCTGCGCTTGTTCTTTTCATTGCTCTTGAATTCCGGCAACCTCAAGTCATGGTTCCATAACTCGTCGGCAGACATGCGAACGCCTTCGTCAGGTGATTGAACGGAAGGCTCACTTTCTCTCCAATGATGGTCGAATTCAAAATAACCATCGGTGGTACGCGTGACTCTTGTCGCAACCCGAACCTCATCGACACGAGTGTATTTGCCGACTTCGACCAAGGAAAGCAACTTGGCCCGAGTTGCTTCGAACTCTTCCTCCCCTTCATGGTCGAGCGGAAGGGAGACCATTTCATCCGGCACGGAAGAACCTCCTGCAAAACAGGCTAAGGTCAGGGTATCCTCGTGAAGCAGGAATTCCATACGGGATGATTCACGAACTTGCCCGAAAATGCTGATGAAAGAAGGAAAGACTCGACGGAAAAGATCGAGGTTTTGCCAACCCAGTTGCTTCAACCTGGTCAGGGGAGTGGCGAAGACACAGACTTTCCCTGATTCCGAACAGGAATGAAACCCCCAGGCTAACTGCTCGGGAGGATAGGGAGAAAAGGAGGTGTCGGACAGACTCTCCAGAATGAATTCCTCGATCCGTTCACTTGAGTTTTCCGGCCTTTTTTCCACTTCATTGAGCAGGGCTACGGGCAGCGAAATCGTTTCGCAAAAGAAGAATTCCCCCGGAATCCGGAGGGTTATCTCACGCAATCCTCCAATCGGCAGATCGGGGAGGCTATCCTGCACTTCCGCCATTAGTAAACGCAAAAGTAAATCCAGAGCATATTCTAGTCGATCAAATTCTCGTTTTCACGCAAAGAGAGGATTCTCAAGGGATAGCGAAGACTCAAGTTCTTCTGACTCCTCGCGCGCTGGGCATTCGGACCCGGATGAGGTTTGCGATTGTGAGCAGGCATGCCTTGGTCGGTGGTTAGCACGGCATGCAAGCGAAAGTTCGATTTTCCCTTATCGATCGATATTTCCACTCGAAAGGCGCTAGCCAGGACTGAAAGGGGAATACCCCTGCCCTGAAGGCGGGCAAGGTGGGGATCGTTCACATTGGTGTAGTAAGGTTCAGTCCCGCTCATGGACGGACCTTGGGAAAAATCCTCGTACAATCCATCATCATCCCCGCAGAGAAACTTACGTAGAAAGTCCGATGCCCCGTTGACGTTTACGGGACCATCGTAAAAAAATGAAAACGATGAACGAAAATCCACCATGTTTTGAGTCTCGCTTCCCCATTTGTCAAAGAACAAACCATTGAATTCCGATTCCCCGGGATCATATCCGAATCCCTTGATCATACGAAATTCCTCATAGTTTCCAACCGGTCTGCCCGGAGTGAAGTAAGGGGGATTCATCTTTTCATAGTAATCGTCCTCCGCACCTTCGTCCCGTTCACTGTCGTCCGCATCCTGCCAATCCATGAGAGAATCATAGTAAGCTTGCCCGTCATCATCATCCACCAGAGAACTTCCACGGGCATGCATCGCCGCGAAGATTTCCACAAGTTCCTTCTCGCGAATCTTGGAAAGCGACAATTTAGCGGATTCATCCGTCATTCGTATCGACCAACGCACCTTCGGATCGAGAGGTGATAATCCAGCATAAGCCAAGGGATCGCCCCATCCCTGTCCGGGGGCGTGCAACTGTCCCTCGATCATCTGAAATTCATTGAGTACCGCCACCGCCAGGTCCAAGGCAGAATATGCATGGATTCGCAAATCATCCCGACGATGAAACTGACTGACGTGGCGGAGTTCCTGGACCGTTTCCTCCATCAATCGCATGGACAGCACGGAAAGCAAGACGATCATGGCAAGAACGAAAACCAGAATGGATCCACGGTTCCTCATTTCGGTTCCTCCTCCACTCCGCTTGGAGCGGGTTTGTCGATAGCGAGTGTTATCGTACGTTCCAAATCCTCTTCCTCCCACCTGAAGACCAACTTCACGAAGGCAGGCAGACGAAAATCTCCAGACTGTAGATTTTCCTCGAGGTCCGACTCGATCTCCCAGTCCTTGAGATCATCCGGCTTCGCATCTTCTTCGCCATAATAACAGTAGTAAATTTCCTCGCAAAAAGGACTCACGGAAGTAAGAAACATCTCATCATCATCCTCAGGAACGCGCTGGCCTTTGTCGTTTTTTTCCAATTCCTGAAGATCGGAATACCAAAGCAGGCACAAACCGTCCCGGTCATCGACCTGAAGGTAAACGTGCACACGGGTTGCAGGTCCGTGAGGCCAAAAGAAAAGAGGGGGGGCTTCACGGAGATAAAAACGGATCAAAGGATCGTCGGACTCGGAAAATCCTACGGGCCGGTCCAAACCGATGGCTCGCTTGCCAGCTCCGGTCTGTTCGTTGACCGTTGCTTCCTCGAGCATGGCGGCCATGAAGTGAGCGACTCCATTGACGTGGGCGTCAAATGCGTCCCTGGTTGCCGGACGGTTCGCCCATGCCTGTGAAATCGTGACCAACAGGGAACTGGCGGCCATCAACAACAAGCCCCCGATTGCCAGAGCAAGAAGAACTTCAACCAGAGAAAATCCGTTTCGCACTCTCATCGCCCCCGCTTTCTTTCCTCCTTGAGTTCACGCATATGATCACGCTTGTCCTCAAGCAAACGATTGCGCTCGGTTGAAAAATCGGCATGTCTTCCCCATCCAGGTCGAAGCAAGTACATCGAGGAAGTTCTCTCTCCGGGCTCGATGCCATAATCTTCATTACCCTCGTATTCCAGGGTCAGCACGACCTTGTACAGATCAAGAACCTCGGTCATTTCCACTTCCGACTCCCATGCGACTTCACCCATGGAGAGGGTCGTGACTTCGCCCCCTTCCAGAAAGGTTTCGTAGTTTGACTCGCTCAACACTTCGCTGCGCACCCAAAGGAGATCTTGCTCCATCTCCCTGGTGTCCTTCATCACCCGCACCACTCTGGAAGCGATAAATGCGCCATCCACCAGATAAACCGCCGCCAAACCGAAGAGGGCAAGAGCCACAAGGACTTCTATGAGCATGAAGCCACCTTCCGGCCTATTATTCACGAGTCCTTGACTCACTCCCCTTCCTCCTTCAGCGCATAGCCGGAAAAAGGATCAAAGAAAAGAGTCTGTGACTTTTCGCGAAATTGTATCGTGGCCAGAAAGGGAACGCAGCTCCCGGCATGAAAGGAGACCCTCGCTAACTCAAGCGTGTCATCACGGTAAACCGTCTTTCCTCCTTCGGGCCCGGAAAGAGGTCCGATCGCCCGAAAAGAAACTTCGGGCAATTCGCCTCCATCCTCCAACTCCTTCGTCCATTTTTGAAAAACGGAATGCCTGGACAACTCCATTCCCTCGGCATCCGCCAGGAGAAAGGTGGCGTTGTCCTCCAGATATCTCAAATAAGTAGCTCTCTTGCGTTCGCCCGCAAAATAAACCGCATCAAGAACCGCTTTCTTGAGTACCCGATCGGGCGGCTCGAAATTACCACCGGCAACAAAGGCGCCGGCATTGCCGGCTACCAAGCCGGCCATCAATCCAACTAGGGCGAGTACAAGAAGAACCTCGATCAGGGTAAACCCGGAGGTCGGCCTGATCCGCTTCGATGCGGTCAAATCAATTTCCGCCGTCCCAGTTACCGATTACCGATCCGTCCGGACCCGTTGTCGAAAGGTCGAAACTGCCGGTGTTACGAGCGCCCGGATACTGGTAGACGTACTGCTTGCCCCACGGGTCCTGGAGATCGGCTGCCCGCTTGACGAAAGGAGGGACTCCATTGGGAGGATTCCGTAAATCGTTCAAGCTTTTCGGATAGTCTCCGACTAGCGCGAAGTAGCTGTTGACGTAGGCTTCCCCCGTGCTGTTAACCCAGGTTTGAGCCGCCTTCACCTTACCGCCTCCGAAAATTTCGCCAAGGTTGGACATAGCCAGTCCGGCCACTATTCCGATCAGGGCGAGAACGATCAGAATCTCAACCAAGGTAAACCCTCGAGTCCTACGACGAGCGGGCGTTTCATGCTTACGGATATCGTCTTCAGTGGTCATTTACGAATCCTATGATTCCACGCTTGCCTTTGGCAAGCTCCGAGAAAATCTTTTTAGTGACCACGGATTGTGCTTTCTTCTTGCATACCCGCGGGTTCACCATCATCTAAAACATATGACTTTAAGTGATTTCCTGCCCGTTCTCATACAGATCGTACTGGCTATTGGAATCGGAGTTGGAATTCTCTTGGCCAGCCATGTTTTCGGGCAACGGGCGACTCGCAGTAAAATCAAGGATTCTCCTTACGAGTGTGGAATCCTCTCTCAGTCCGGCGGGCCATCCCGATATTCCGTAAAATTTTACGTCACCGCCATGTTGTTCATTCTTTTCGACATTGACGTGGTCTTTCTCATCCCATGGGTATTGACACATCGTGAACTCACCTTTGCCGGAGCCTCGATACTCGGCCCCATGCTGTTCTTCACTTTTGTGCTTGTTGCCGGACTCGTTTATGAACTCAAGAGTGGTGCCTTGGAGTGGGAAAAGTAGATTCCGAAAAGCCCATAATCGCCGGCATTCGGCCTGCTCGTGAACTTCCACCCCTGGCTCGGTGCGTGTAGACCGTTACATTTCCTCCAACAGACTCGTCGACGTTTCGAGCAATGATCTGCGTTCCGCTTATTCCGAACTGCTGACATCCTTCAAGCCACTGATGCCGTCTCCGGCAACTCGCAAGAAAGTATTGAACGAACTGATCGAACGCGAACTAGCAATCACCAGTTATCTTGGCGAAGGGGTTGCCCTTCCCCATGCCAGGGTAAAAATGAAGCGCCCGTTCGCACTCGCAATCGGCCGTTGCCCAACCGGTCTGTCCTTCGAGGGCAGGGACAGTTATGAGGACATTCGATTTATCTTCATGCTCCTGGCCAGCGAAAATGCCAAGAACTACCTTTCCTTTCTCGCCACCCTCGCCCGGACCTTTCAGGACAAGTCAACCATGGACCATCTATGGATGGCCCGGGACATGTCCGAATTCAAGTCGGCCGTGCGTCATGCATTCGCCGGTGCGGACGAGCGTCCTGCTCGCAGACGCTCGAAATTCAACAAACTTCTCACCGACGAAGCTGCCAAGATCGCCAAGGCCGCGGATTGTTCGACGATCCTCGTCTTCACCGACGTCTTTCCGCCCACCCTTGCGCCTAGATTGAACTTTCCAGGTTTTCGCGTGGTTCTCGCGGGAGAGGACGCTAACGAACATGAGTTGGAACATCACCGGGCCCACGCCACTTTGGCCGTTCGGGCTCTTTCCAATTCAAGACTCTCCCAACTACGGGCCGCCATCCTTCTTGGCCTGACTCGTGAAATTTTCGGGTTCAAGGACCGCGTATGTTGCATCGGCGGGATTCCCCAAAGCGGACAATTGGACAACGTTCTGGTGGTGGATGTGGACGAAGAATTCGAATCCGTCATCGGGCACGAGGAAGACATGCTGCCCTCCGGAGTATCCGCGGAAACTCTCGAGCGCCTCACCGTAATCGCCACCGACCTGGCCATGACCGGCAGAGAGGGAAAATCCGTTGGGGCGATGTTCGTGCTAGGAGATCACGAGGAAGTCTACAAGCGGTCCAAGCAACTCGTACTCAACCCCTTTCACGGGTACGATGACGAGGACCGAAACGTCCTCAATCCATTCATGGACGAAACCATCAAGGAACTGTCCCTGATCGATGGCGCCTTCATCGTGCGAGGCAACGGAGTGGTGGAAACCGCAGGTAGCCTGATCCAAGCAAAAGCTGACAACATCTCTCTTCCCGGTGGACTCGGAACCAGGCATGCGGCCGCCGCGGCCATTACCAGCGTGACCAATTCCATAGCTCTGGTCGTATCCTCTTCCGGTCAGGTCACTTATTTTCGCAAGGGCAGAATGTTCACTCTCTTTGAAAAATCCGCCGGGCGCGCCTTTTAAACCCCTTATGGGCGATCATCTCTCCTCCACATCACGTAGAATCGGTTTTTTCGGGGGTTCTTTCGACCCCCCCCATACCGGCCACCTTGAGATCGCCCGCCTAGCCATCGATCATGGAAACCTGGACAAGTTGCTCGTCTGTCCCGCCCATCACGCCCCATTGCGCGACGAGACCCCATTGTTTTCATCCGATCAGCGAATGGCCATGGTTCGAGAATTATGCGCCCACCACCCTAAAATGGAAGTCTGCCCTATTGAAATCGATCATGGAAAAGTCCGTTTTACCTTTGATACAATCATGGAAATTGCTTCGTTGTATCCAGCGGGCCAATTGTTTCTGATTATCGGGAGTGATCAATTCTCCAGACTTGGAGAATGGAAGTCGATTGAAATGCTCGTCCAAATGGTTCATTTTCTCGTCTTCGCCCGCGGATCAAGCGTACTTCCTAGCCCACCTCTCTCCGGTCTTCGCATGACTCCGATGAATAATCCGCTGTTCAACCTTTCTTCCACTCGCATTCGCGAGCAGTTGGCTTCAGGGAGGATTCCTGAAGATCAACTTCCCAAGGAAGTGATCAAAATCTTGAAAAAGTACGACCTTCCCTCCCTGTCCCATTCCTTGCCATGAGTCCGACCCTCCCCAAGTCAAAGTCCGAACTTCGTCAAAACCTCAAACTTGCCTGCACGTCCTTACTCGACAAAAAGGCCAGCGATCTCAAACTCCTTTACTTCGGCGAGAAGTCGCCCCTTACCGATTGCTTCATCATTGCCACCGGCACCTCTGATCCTCACCTGAAAGCGCTTCGGGACAACTTGGAAAAAACTCTGAAGGAGAACAGGGTGGAAATGCTTTCCCGAGAGCGCTTCAAGCCAGGCGGATGGATGATTTTGGATGCAATCGATTTCGTGGTTCATCTGTTTTCGGATGAACAAAGGGAAAACTATGCTCTTGAACACCTTTGGAAGGACGCCGATGAAATTACTCTCGCCGAACTCGGTATAGATCCAGCATCGTAATTTCAAATCTTTGGCACGAGCCTCTTCAAAATTCTTCATACGGATCCTTTGCCTCGGGAACGCCCAAGGGAACTGAAGTTTCTCGAAAATTTTTGAAAAGTTAGCGGAAACGGAATCCCTTGGTTGCGTAGTCGTAGAGATAGGTCCGGCCATTCACCTTCATCGGATAGAGCCAATTCCTGGACTTGCTCGCCCACAGGAACGGCCAAGCGTTTTCCGCGGACCACAACCAACCCTCGTCATCCACCCACATCCAGAGACCGCCCTGCGAATCGGGATTGACGAATGCCCAGCCCAGATCGAAGTGAAAAATCCATCCATTTTCATAGGGCAGAAATTCACCCATCCAACTGCTTCTCCATCCACCTCCAAGATCGGTGGCGCTGGACCACCAGAATTTGTTCCCAAGAGGGGTAGTGAACTTCTTGATCGGTCCCAAACCTTCACCCTCACCATTTATGGCGAAACATCTGTAATAATAAGTGGTATCCGGTTCGAGTTCGCTAAAACCAATCCTTACGGAAAGTCCATCGTCTGTGGTTGAATTGACGTCGCCCGATTCATTGTAGGTCGACTCATAGATTATACCGTCAACATTGATTCTTTTTCCAAGATCGCCCGGGTTGACGTAGAACCTGGAAGTTTCCGTTACCGGCATGGACAAACGCCTGCTGAGAAGAAAACCGAAATCAGATTCCGTCGCGGAACTTATTATTTCCTCTTCGACTTGTTGCGTAATGCTTGAACCATTTTTATCGATACTCGAAACAACCTGTGAATTTGGAATCTGGTCCTGGGCAAGTTTGAGCCGCTTAAGCATACTCTCACCCTCTTCGATTATCTTACCGTTCAGGACGACGCCCTCCCCACTGATCGTGGGAGATAAAGTCGAAGTAGCGGGAGTGGTCCCTCTGCTCAGGATATCCAGTTTTGAAACATCAAAATCTTCTGAAATGAAAGCTTCCAAAAAGTAAACTAATGCCTCAAACTTATCGAAAAGCATAGAAGGGCTAATGTCGGAAAGGATTTCTATCACCGCATCTTTTCCTTCTACAGCTTGAAGAAGGGAAATCAAGTAGGGAGGCACCGGCACCGCAAGCAATGCTGACTGTGGATTTTCAAGAGGCAGGTGAAAAGCGAAAGCATGATCATAACTCTCCAATGCGGCGCCATAACCCTTGACCGGATAGTAGAAAATCTGAGCGATATAACCTAGCGCATCTTCAACAAAATACTCTTCCACGTAATATTGCACGTCAGGGGACAGGGATCCTACCCATTGGAGATTTTCCCTAATTACTGGCTCCCATCCATTGACTTCCGCAAGAATGTCTGCACCCACCTCCGAATCAATACCTTGAATCATGGCCGTTAAAACATCGGTCTTTAGTGCATGTGAAACCCCCAGTTCTCCTGCCCATAGAAACTCTTCCGATTCATTACTCTTTCTTGAGAGTGGAGAGACGGGCACAACGGAAGCCGAATGAACCGATCCATCACCGCCCTTGCTCACTACCAAAGAATAATTGCCCTCCTGTAGTTGCTCGTTACCCGTAATCTCAACCAGTTCTGCAGTTGTAAAGAAGCTCAAACTGCCATTGGTCGCCATCTGTTGGCTAGCGTCCTCCGAGCTAGCAAGAAGATTGAATAGTTCACCAGCGTACTCGTTCAAATCAGGCAAAACTTCATGCGCAATTCCCCAAGTAGCCCTTGCCGTAACTCCGTTTACAATTGATTCGGATACGGCTGCAAGTTGATGAGTATTACCCGAGTTGGATGAAACCTGAGTCATCACGTAACCGATCGGAGTGTTGTAATCCCATGAATTCGTGAGGAAGCGGAAAGCTCCGCCATTAAAATAACCAAACCTACCCAACTGAGGGAGAGGTCGTAGTGTACCGGTGGAATTCGCATCGCTGACAACCTCATAGATCAAATCAGTGGATTCAGGCACTCTATTGATGGGATTGTCGGTAATAATGAGAAGTGAATCGGTTTCATTGGTGATCCGGTAACGACCCGTAGAGTCCAAAAGCACGGGTTGGAGAAATCTGCGTTCCACTCCGGAAGCATTGACTTCAACGTCAATAAAGTAAGTGCCTGCCCTTTCGGGGACTCCGGTCATGAACTCTACCTGCCAAGCATCGAACGAGTAAATCAAGTAACGATCACCGTCCAAATGATCTTCCACCTCGTCACCGTCAAAATCCTCGAAGATATTCGTGATGGATAGAAAGATATCGATTGAGTCCCGCATGCCTTCGGGGAAAACACCAGCCATGTGAGCGTTTATCACTCCTTCAGTTGGTTGAAGCACGACTGTTATTTGGAGCCTTCTCGGAGAAGTTCCGGTACCCAGTTCCGGGTCCTCGTAATCTAGGGGAGAAGATCCCCCCATGAGAGTCAGGTTATCATCCATCGTTATGAGATCACCCGAGAGGGAATATTCGCTAGAAGTGGAAATAAGATCCGTCACCTTCACCTCCAGAAGTTCCAGCAGATAAGGTAGAGGTGGAGAGAATCCCAACTGAACGACTTCAGTGCCAGGCAAGGCGTTTTCCGCCATGGTGAATTCTAAGGAAGGTGAATACAACTCGAGTGAGACATCCCGAATAATACCGTGATTGGCGTAGAGCACGGAAAGATTTCCTTCATTTGCATGATACTCGTACTCCTCCCAGGCAACAGGTGGAGAAGATGAAAAATCACCAGCTTGATGAAGGGGCAATTCCAGCGCGTAAAACCAATAACCTTCAAAATTTCCCCTGTATACGAAACCGGCCATATCCACGAAGAGTCCGCTGCCATTCGACTCATTGGATTCGGACTCGATGGATAATCCCCAAAATACTCTGGCGGTCGAGGTATCGTTGAACTCCTGAAAAAACACTTTGTCATGTCCATTGACCAATCCAAGCAATTGGGCGGAATCGTTCAGATCAATCCAATCAACTGGATTGAAATCAAATGGCATGAAATCAACGAATCCTTGCTCCTGGATGTGATTGGTATCCAGGTACGTCTCCAATCCAGCAAACGAAATACTGGATTCAACTGATGAATTGATTTCCACCAAAACATATCCATTGGAATCGACGAATACCGGAGCCAGCTCAAAGGTATCCGCATCCGTGGAATTGTGTTCCTTCAGGATGGTGTAGTTTCCTTCCGCCAGGTTGGCTCCGCCTGCCAGTGAATTTAGATCATTTGATGTGAACTGAAAATATGGAGGCGTACGCGGATCTTCCTTCAAGGTAAAGTTGACGTCATCAAAAGCTAGAGGAGACCCACTTGTGGGATCAAGCAAGGCAACGAATACCGTATGGTTTCCATCATTCAATGCATCCAACCATCCCTCAGCGTAAGTGCCATTGACTTCATAACTTTGGGCTTGGGAGGAGTAAAAGTCTTCGTCGATCTTATACGCCCACCTTGGTGTGGAATAATGACCGATAGAGGATGCATAGGACCAGCTAATCGAAAGAGTGGCGTTTTTCTCGATTAAAGCATTTTGCGAAGGGCTTGTGACGTTAACGTCATTCTGCGTACCAACTGATGAAGCCTGCGTGTCACCGGTCGGACTTTGATAAGTCCCACTACCCGACTGGTACTTAAAACTATGTGATGCATAGGCAAGTTGATTGCCATTACTTGGATCAAGCAACGCTACCCTGAGTTCATGCCAGTCGTAATTTAGTCCGCTCAACCAGGTCGGTCCAGTCACATGTCGCGTACCACTTACTGGCGAGGAATACGCCCCACCGTCCAGCGAATAGGCCCAGCTTAAGCTTTGCTCCCCTCCCGATATGGACTGGTAGTTGAAGTTTACTTCCAACCCGTTCGAATCACTGGCAAACAGATAACTGACATCAGGATATTTAATTGATATCGAATCTGGGGACTGGATGCCCGATCCACTGGACTGATAGTTAAACGCATGCGATGCTCGGGCCAACTCCTGACTTCCGCTTCCTTGATCGAGCAATGAAACATACAGGGTGTGCCATCCGTCCGACAATCCGCCAAGCCATGCAGATCCAGGAACCAAGGTATTTGATTGCGGGGAACTGTAACTTGCATTGTCGATCTTATATGACCACTGCGGACTGCTTGATCCACCGCTTGGCGATGCATAATGCCATTCAATTTCCA
>JAYOWQ010000046.1:0-11521 GCA_038152055.1 Opitutales bacterium
AGTTATGTGAGCGTATTGAGCTGCCAGTATGGCTTTGTCAAATTCTGAAAGGCCGGGCGACCAACCGTAGGTGTGCCAGACATCGTTATTTCTTTGGGCACCAGTGGTTTCTGTCATCCAAAATTCTTTTTGCGGAAATTTCTCCCTGCGAATCTGCCCAATTTTCCGGCTGTTTTCTCGGAGAATGGAAAGGCTTCCGTCCATTCCATCCTTGTAACTGTCATACATGTGATAGGCGACAACCCCGACTGCATTACTTTGGGCAGTGGGAAGAAAACGGGTTAGTTCACTCCCCTGGTATCCGATGTAGGCAAGGTCGGGAGCGGCAATTTTCACTTTAATACCTGCCTCTCGTAAACACGGAGTTAATTTTTTCTCAATAAATGTTTTCAATCGTAGAGGATCCCAGATGCAGGTCTGCCCACCCAACTTGGAATAATTGGTCTCATTCTGCACCCCAAGGGTGGTTACATTGATTCCCCATTGCAAATGCTCAAGGGTCCTGCGGACGATCTCCTTGGCCCAAGCATCCTCCATCGAAGACTTAAGCACGTAGGCCTGACCGCCTCGCCAGTTCACAACATCCAACCAATCCGAGACTTTTAAAAACTCAGGAGACCGGGGTTGCCAAAAAGTAAGTAGGACTTCGAGCCCGGGGTTGATCTTCATGGCTCGTTGAAGAACTTCCCTTGAATGCTCGCCCTTGCCGTTTTTTTTGACCTCTCCCTGAACCCGCAGGATGGAGGTACCCAGTTCCTTGAAGGCGAGACTCATTGCCTCATCGGACGGATTCGTCCCCCAAAAGGCAATGGACCCCCCAAATCCACGAATCAACTGAGCGACACGTTGGTGATCTGGAGCGATCACAATCACCTGAGGTGAAGTTTTATTGTCTTTCCCCGCATAGGAAGATTCCAGGGACTGATTGATTCGCGACTGCAATCTCTCCTTCCCAAAGGCATGAGAGCTTACCATTGTCAGAAAGAGCAAAAGCGATAGAATGAAGATATTCCATCTATGGAATGCATGGACTTGGATGCCTTTCATGGATAAAAGTTTCACAGGTTTGGATTGAGAATCAACCGAGTTTTGCAAACCGAAGGAAATTAAAGTCGGAGCGCAAAATGAAGAAAGAAAGACAAAAGAAGTGATTTTTCGCCTTTTCCCGCTTGCCTTAAGGAAACTTATTTCACTGGGATCCCGTCTTTATTGAGATTCAGTCTCAATAAAGGCTTTTCATCGCAATCGGCTTAGGGTATGATCCACCCTTTGTCCGATGAAAGTAAGATCGCATCTTCCCAAGTACCTGATTTTTTCAATGCTTGCCAATGCTTTGGTGATGCGGGCGGAAGTCAAGGAGACCCACGCGATCATCGGAGAGTGGGTGACCACCGAACGACTGATTTCGGAAGAGGAAAGCGAATGGAAAATGGAGAAATCGGCCCTGCTTGACTTGAAACAAGCCCTCAGTACGGAAATTGCAGAGCTCAATGCAAAATTAAAGCAAACCGAGGAGGAAGCGGTCGGAGCGGCCAGACAAAGGGAAGAACTGCTTGGACGAAAGGATGCTGCCCAGCAAGCCACTCGCTCCCTTCATCAGGGACTGGACCGTGCCGTTAACCTTTTAAATCAGGCGTTTGTGCTTCTACCAACTCCAGTGGCCGACCGTCTTGCTCCCTACCGTAAAAAACTGGTTCCGGCAAAGGGTCTCCCGATGCCCCCACTGCGGCAGCGGGTGGACGCCATGGTGTCTCTCCTTCAGGCTATACAAAGCTTTCACCGATCCGCCACCCTGGAAAGACAGGAATTCACTTTGGACGACAATCAATCCCGTGAATTCCAGGTGATTTACTTCGGGCTGGGATCGGCATATTTCGTCAATGAATCCGGAACTGTAGCCGGATACGGCCAGCCTGGAGAAAATGGATGGAAATGGACCCGGGCAGACGGACTGGCACGGGAAATATCGACGGGGGTCGACATGCTCAACAACCGTGCAATGCCTAGGTTTCTTGAACTTCCCGTCACCTCTCCCCGCAGGATTGATCAATGAGACGTCTTTTCATCCATATTGCCGTTTCTCTCGCGTGTATTGCCAGTATTTCGGGTCAATCGGTTCAGCAGGTACGGGCCGCGGCTCGTAACGATTTAAAGGATTCGGTCGAAAGACTTGCCCTCCTCCGTAAGCAAATTGAAAAGGAAAAAACGCCCCTCTCGGGCGAAGTTACCAAGTTGGAGAGGGACGCCCGGGACAAAAGGTCGGAAATAGACCGCAGACTCCGCCTGCGGGATAATCGTGACGCCAGTCTTCTTCAATTAAAAGAGGAGGTTCGAGAAAACGAGACCGCTCTGGAGACGTCGCTTCGCTTGCTTAAGGATTATGCCCGAGGATGGACTCAATCCATTCCATCCTCTGAACGGATTCTCCATGCAGAGGCTCTTTCTCGGGCTCTTTCCATGGAGAAGGATGACCGGGCAAGCTCATTTGCGGCTTATCTTGAACTAACCGAGCTTTCCACCAGCTCTCTTTTGAATCAGGCGGGCGGGATGGCCTACTCCGGAGATGCCATCGTGCCTCCGGAGGGAATTCGAGAGTCGGGAACTTTCTGGTCCATCGGTCCGGTACTTTATTTCCGTGGGAATCTCGGAAGTTCTGGGTTTTTGGACAAAAATTATGAACGGACGGAAGACTCCGCCATGGAAATGACCGTTGATTCAGTGAGGCGAAACGCCCCTCCGAGATTGTTGTTCGCCAATCAGTCATCCTCCGATTTGATCGAGCGTTCGCTGCGTTCAACCCCTGGTGAAATGGTTTCCCTTCCAGTGGACCCAAGCCTGGGAAAGGCCTTGGTCATCGAAGGAAGCGAACCAACCCTCTTCGAGGAAATGCAAAAGGGAGGAATTTGGATCTACCCGATACTTTTCTTTGCCCTGGCATCGGTACTGATTGCCATGTACAAAGCCGTGCAGATCTTACGGATTCCCTTTCCGCATGGCCCGGTTACCCTAGCGGGAAATTTTGGTGGCCCGTTTGAACTTCTTCGCAAGACCGCTCAGGGGTATCGTGGAAACAAGCCGGAAATACTGGAAGAAATTCTCTACGAAATCATAATCGACTGGCAGGCGAGATTGGAGAAAGGAATGCCCCTGATCGCGATTACCGCGGCCACGGCACCCTTGTTAGGATTGCTGGGGACCGTAACTGGGATGATTGACGTCTTCAGGCAAATCACCAATTTTGCAAACCCTGAAAACAGTGAGTTGGCCCGCGGCATCTCCGAGGCTCTGGTGACCACGAAATTCGGATTAATCACCGCGATTCCCTCACTGATTGCCCACGCTCTGCTCTCTCGCAGGCTACAAGGTTTGATTTCAAAGATGGAAGGATTTTCCGCCCGTCTGGTACACCTGAAAAAGGAGGCTCCGAAGGATAAGGCAAAGGATTCCTGAAAAAGGCATGAATCAAGTCATTGAGTTTATCGATCAAGCCGGTTTTGTCTGGCAAAAGGGTGGAACCTTGATGCCTGCCCTTGGACTTCTCGCGCTCTACCTCTATTATCTTTCCTTCGATTTGTGGCTTCGATTGAGAGCCGTCATTCCTTCTGACTTGCGGGCATTTCCTCGTGAAAGATGGGGAGCTTTCAAGGGTGGCGGACGGGTCGACCGCATCATGCGTTACTGCCTCGACGATCATAGTGACCGCATGGAAACCCAAAGACGTTTCGAGCGTGTGAGAATGGGAGAGTCCTCCTACCTGAACCGCAGGTTGCGTTTCATGTTCGTGCTCGCCACCTCCGCACCATTGATCGGCCTGCTCGGCACGGTCGCGGGAATGTTGCGCACCTTCGATGGATTGAGCATGCAGGACAGTTACAAGATGGATCTTGTGGCGGGAGGCATTTCTCAGGCATTGGTCACCACGCAGGCGGGGTTGCTGATCGCCATACCTGCCATCGCCATCATTCACTTGCTAAACCGAAGAAAGAAGGACTGGCTACAGTGCATCAATCGGCTGGAAAGTTTGTCTCTGCGGCAGGTACCCGATGCCTTGATCCGATGAAGAGAAAAAGCAGATACTTGGATAGCAATGAATCGGATGCGATCAACGTATCGCCATTGATTGACGTAGTTTTCATTCTGCTGATCTTCTTCATTGTTTCGGCTACCTTCGTAACCTTGCCCGGAATAGAGGTAACCCGCCCTCAGGCAGTTACTGGAAAAGCGCTTGAAAAAAATGCCGTCATTTTCGCTCTTTCCGCAGAAAACGAGATCCGGTATGCAGGATCCTCCGTGCAAATGGAAGAAATTCCCGGACTGGTGGCTCAGGCAAGCAAGGACAAGGGAAAACCGGTGGTTATTCAGGTGGATCAATGGGCGGATGCTTCCATTCTTGCGAGGATTGTTGCCGAGGCCCGCAAGAAATCTAGCGACGTATCCATCGCAACCAGAAAGCCAGGAGCATGAGAAGAAAGCTCGCCCAGGAACCGGAAAGTACGGAGATCAACGTTTCTCCCCTAATTGATTTGGTTTTCATTCTGCTGATCTTCTTTATCGTTGCCACTTCCTTTGTGAATGAGGTTGGCATCACTCCCAAGTACAAGGACACCGCATCATCTTCACCCAACTTGGAGGAACCTCTTGCCTTCGATCTTCCAGCATCCGGCCAGCTCTTTCAGGATGGAATGGCCATTGGACTGGAACAGGTTGCCCCTCTGATTCGGAGCCGATCTGCCGAAAGCAAACCATCCGTACTGGTACGAGTCTCACCAGGAGCTCGGGCGGGTTTGGCCACCCAAGTGATGGACCAGGCGCTGCTCGGGGGGGCTCAGGCAGTAAAGTTAACCTCTCTAGCGCAATGAATCAAGCAGGTGAAGTTGACTGGACACCCGGGCTGGAAACCGAACAGCTCCCTCATTTGCACGTTAAAAGTTTCGTGCTTTCCGTCCTTGTTTCCTTTGGACTTTTTTGCCTTCTTCCCTTGTCAGAATTCGTGCGGCCTGACGAATGGATTGTTAGGCCTGCGGAAATCTCCACATACACGCCCCCACCTCCACCGACCACTCAAATGGAAAAGGAGATTGTAAAAAAACCGGATCTTCCAGCCCCGGTTCTCGAATCGCCACCCGTTCAATTGCTCAACGAACCTGACGCCACCACCCTCGAAGTCGGACCGGGAGATTTCCAAGCCGCCTTTTCGCTGGCCTCTTTCAATCCGGCACCCTCCGGATTCGCTTCGGAACTTGTCTTTTCGATGCATGAACTCGACCGCAATCCTGGTGTGATCAAGCGTGGCAACTTGGTTTATCCACCCCATCTTCGTAGAAAAGGATTGGAAGGAGAGGTTAAATTGCTCGTGCAAATCAACGAAACGGGAAAGGTCAGAGTCCTGGAGACGGTTTCAGCCACCCATCCGGATTTCGTTGAGGCATCCCGCAAGGCGGCCGAGGGATCGGTATACGAAGCGCCCACCCGCAACGGCAAACCCGTGAAGGTTGAATTTTATCTTCCGGTAAGATTCTCCATGCTGAAATGAAGAATTTTTTACAAGGTCTGGCGATTTACATTGGACTTTCCTTCGCGATTCAGGCAAAGGCTCCTCCTCCAGAGCTAACCCAGGACTTCTGGAACGACCCGGCGTTCGTTCGTGGGTTCATGGGCGATTATGGATTCCGCAGTGAAGTGGAACCGAGGATCGACAAGGCGGAACAATTCATTTTGCGAGAGGTGGTGGCCAAGGCCGAAAACCAACTTGAGGAAGCCATTGAATATCTGGAGAGCAAGATCGACGGAAAAACAAGCGCCGCCCTCGATTTCGCACTGGGTACGATGTATTATCAACTGGGCCGGCTGACCCGAGCCGAACAGACTTATGAACAGGCTCTCATTAAGTTTCCTTCCTTTCTCAGAGCCAAAAAGAACTTGGGCTTCGTGCAATTAAGCCTTGGAAAACTTGACCCAGCCGCCCAAAACCTTGCCAAGGCAATCAGTATGGGTGAAGCCGATGGCATAAGCTACGTCGCCCTTGGTTATTGTCATCTTTCTCTTGGAAGAGTGGTTTCGGCGGAGAACGCCTACCGCATGGCCATTTTGCTTCATCCCGAAAGCATGGATGCACGAAATGGCTTGGTCAACTGTCTGTTGTCGACCAACCGCTTTGGCGAAGCCCTCGCCTTGCTTGATGAATTGCTGGAGTCCAAGCCCAATGATCTTTTCTGTCACAAGGCACGGGCATCCGCCCTTCAGGGGCAGGGAAGGGACGAGGATGCAGTGGTTGCACTTGAGACCCTACGGAGAATGAATCAATTGGATAGCATGGGCACTCTCTCCCTGGGTGATCTCTACCACAACCTCGGTCTTTACGATCTTTCTCTTGCCGCTTACCAGCAGGCCCTCGCAAAAAAAGAAAAGCTCAGTCTTTCCCGCTATGCCCGCGCCGCAAAAGTATTGATCAACCGCGGAGCCTATGCTGCTGGGTTCAAGTATTTGGAAGATATGGAAAAAACCTTTGGCGAAGGATACACCGAGGCGGATCAACGAGAAATCCGCATGCTCCAAGCGGAAGTTAGACTCGCCACCGGAAAAAGAGAGGATGCCGAGAAAATTCTGGATGACCTGATCCAGAAGCAACCACTCGATGGGGAAGCCCTTCTTCTTTCCGCCAAACTGGCCGCTCAAAACCTTGATTACGCCAAAGCTGCCCTCCGCTTTGAACGGGCGGCCAAAATTGCGGAATTTGAGGTGGATTCCCTGATTGAACATGCCAGGACACTGGTGAGCGCCAAGGACTACCAAAAGGCTTCCGACCTCCTTGAACGAGCTCAAAGCATTGCCCCGCAACCCCGGGTCGCACGCTATCTGAAAGCGATCAACAACCTAAATCTAAGTGCCCGCAAACGTCCTTGAGTCAGTTCGTTCTTCCTTGTACGCATCAACGCATCATGATATGTTGATGCGTGTATGAGTAAAGGCCGTTCACTCAAAGAGCGATTCGCAAAGGGAAAACCTCTCTTTTCGGTGGAATTCTTTCCGCCAAAAGATGATGCAGGCGGGGAGCGTATGCTCCAGACGGCCGCTCAGCTTGAGGTGCATCAACCCGACTTTGTATCCATTACCTACGGTGCCGGAGGAGGCACGCGGGCGACCACACTCCGTTATGCCAAGTTGTTACAACAGGAGTATGGATACGAAGTGATGCCCCATTTGACCTGTGTAGGACATACCCGTGATGAACTTTTGGAAATACTCGAGGAATTCGCCGAGGCTGGCTTTCGCAACGTCATGGCCTTGCGCGGAGATCCACCCAAAGGAGAGACAACCTTCAAGCCGGTGCCAGGAGGTCTTTCCTACGGATCTGACCTCGTCTCTTTGATCCGGGAAAATTTTCCTGATTTTGGAATCGGTGTGGGCGGCTATCCGGAAAAGCATCCTGAAGCGGATTCATTGGAAATCGATCTGCAAAACCTGAAAATCAAGGTGGATGCTGGAGCTGATTTCATCACCACTCAATTGTTCTTTGACAATTCAGTAGACCACGACTTCGTGAACCGCTGCCGCAATGCCGGCATTGATATTCCAGTGCTTCCCGGACTACTGCCGGTACTTTCGGTCGGACAGGTTCGAAGGTTTTGCGCAATGTGCGAGGCCGGATTACCTGTTGAACTGGAGAATAGTCTCAAAGATACGCCGGAGCATAATCAACCGAGGGTTGGGGCAAAATGGGCGCTTGCGCAAATCAGGGATCTTCTCGAAAAGGGTGCTCCGGGTTATCACCTCTATGCCCTAAACAAATCCCAGAGCACTCTCCAAATACTGGAGGGCTTGGGAGCAAAGTAATTAGATTCCTGAAACTTCCTCGATGTTGGCCTGAGCCTTGAGACCATCTAGAAAAGCCTCGAATACCTTGTCCTTTTTACGCTCGGTCAAGTATACCATGACCTTATCCTTGATTTCATCGAAAGGGGTGATCTTGGGAGGAATTTTTTCATGTAATTGAATCAGATGCCAACCAAACTGGGTACGAACGGGCTCGCTCAACTCCCCCGCCTTCAGGTCATAGGCCGCTTTTTCGAATTCGGGAACCATCCTTCCTCTGCCAAAGGTTCCGAGATTTCCATCGTTTGCCTTGTCATCCGATTCCGCTCGTACCAAGTCAGTAAAATCCTCTCCCTGCAAAAGCCGCTGGCGTAATTTCATCACTTCCTCAAACGCCTGCTGGAATTCATTTTCCGACTTGGCCATTTTCAGCAAATGAGAGGCGGACAATTCTTCCCCCGTCCGAAAAAGCTCCGATCTTTCCTCATAATATTTCTGGGCATCCGCCTCGGATGCAGGCTCGCACTGCGATTCCTCCTCAAGAAGTTGGTTAAAACGCATTTGGTCGGACAATTCGCGTTTTAAATCATCATGATTGCGAATCATGGGGTTGTTCATTTTCGAGTAGGCCTTTTTGCCCCCGTTTTGCTTCAACCACAACTTGATGCGCCCTTGAAGCTCAACCGAGTCCACCTTGTACTTGCGCCTTCTACTTTCCTGAGCCATCAATGCCTGATCGATCAGACGCTCCTTGGCGAGGTCGAGAGCGGACATCATGATGATTTCACGAGGTTTTCCCTGCATACCGCGTGCGACGTTTTCAAACAGAGCCTCGGCTTGGCGCTGAATCGCCCAGTCCGGAATAACTTGATCGTTTATCTTGATCGACATCTTTCTTCAATACCTCCTTCCCTTCATTCTGCCAAGATCGTAAGAGTTGCGAAACAATTCTCAAAATAGTCTCAATTAATTTGACCTCAATCCAACTGAAAGTCATAAAGTAGGAAGATCCTAACTCTATGGCAAAGCCTGACCGAGCATTATGGGAAAGTTTTTCCGAATACTTGATTACTCAAGGTTTGCGCATGACTGGGCAGCGAAAAGCGGTTTTCGAGGCCCTTTTTCGACAGTCCGGGCACTTTACAGCCGATCAATTACTGCAGGATGCGCGTAAAACTGACGAAACCGTTTCCCGTGCCACTATTTATCGGTGCCTGCCCCTTTTGGTGGACAGCGGAACCGTACGTAAAATCGACGTGGGTCAGGATAATAAATTTTATGCACTCAATGAATCCAGCGCCACTTTCAAGGCTCAGGTGATTTGTTCGGACTGTGACAAGATTTTTGACGTGGATGCCCCCTTCATGGAATGGTACGGACGCACGGTTTCTGAAAAACTCGGGCTCGAAGTAAGCGACCAAAGGCTGCAAGTTCAGGCAAACTGTCCCGCCTTTGCTGAAAAAGGAGCATGTTCCAAAACCAATTAATTTCCTCTCATGGCCACAATCACTCTTCCTACCCTGCAAGTTTTCCGCCATTCAAAAAATGGTGTAAAGCTTTCGGATCAACAGGAAGAAATTCTCCGCCTGAAAAAGGAAAAAAATGCAGTTCTGCTCTGCCATAACTATCAGATCGAACCCATCCAGGAAGTCGCGGATTACGTGGGTGATTCCCTCGGGCTTGCCCGCCAGGCTGCGGAAACGGATGCAGAAGTCATAGTTTTTTGCGGGGTCCACTTCATGGCGGAAACCGCCAAGATTCTGAACCCTTGCAAAACCGTACTCCTGCCCGACCTCGAAGCAGGGTGTTCCCTCTCTGATTCATGTCCAGCCGATCAATTGGCAAAATACCGGGAACAGAATCCGGATCTTTACGTCGTTGCCTATGTGAACTGCTCTGCCGCGGTCAAAGGATTGAGCGACGTGATCTGCACCAGTGGAAATGCGGTAAACATCGTCAACCAAGTACCCGAGGATCGTGAAATCCTCTTCGTCCCCGATCAGAACCTCGGTCAATGGGTCATGGGGCAGACGGGTCGAAAGATGCGTCTATGGCCGGGCAGTTGCTATGCTCACGTGCTTTTCACCAAGGAATCAATAGAGAGATGCCGTTTGGAATATCCGAATGCTCCAATAGTGGCTCATCCGGAATGCATTCAAACCGTACGGGATATGGCGGATGAGGTGTGCAGTACGGAGAAAATGGTATCGTATTGCCAGAAACATAGCTCGGATACCTTCATTATTTTGACTGAGTCAGGAATGATGCACCGCCTGACCCGCGAATTACCTGACAAGCAGTTTGTGGCTGGTCCCACCGGACATTGCGCCTGCAATGACTGCCGCTACATGAAGATGAACACCGTTACCAAATTAGTAAACTGCCTCGAACAAGGATCCCCCGAAATTTCCTTGACCGATGAATTGATTGAGCGTGCAAAACTACCGATCGAGCGAATGCTCGAATGGAGTGCCTGACCCTACTTTTTTCTGATTTTTTCAATTTTGTTTTGACCTGAACTTCGAGATTTTCGATGAAGTAATCCGTGGAAGTTTTGGTGGGGGACAAACGCAGGGATGACTTGCAAAAATGGATGGATGAGTCCACCCCCTATGGCAGGTGCGATCTGGAGGTTGCCTCAGCCGACGCCAGTTTCCGCCGGTATTTCCGAATTCATACTGACGATGGTTCAAAAATCGTCATGGATGCGCCTCCCGATCTTGAACCCTCTACTTCGTTTGTTGAACTCGCTACTGCAATGCGCGATGCCGGTATCCAGGTTCCCAAAATCGATCACCTTGACCTGAATCTTGGATTTTTAATCCTATCCGATTTTGGCGACATTCACCTGCAGGAGGCCATTGAGAGCGAGCAAAGAGGCACATTGTACGACCAGGCGATTGCTGAAATCCTGAAGATGCAGAAAAACCTGAGCCAGCACTCTTCAATTCTACCTGTCTTTGACTTTAATTGGCAGGTCAAAGAACTGGAAATTTTTCGGGAATGGTGCCTTCCCCAAATTACCAATGATGAATTCGTTACCTATGCTATGCCCCTACTCGATGGAGTGGATGCCATTCCCAAATGCTTCATTCACCGGGACTTTCATTGCCGAAATATTCTGGTTCAAGAAAATGGATCGGTCGGGGTAATTGATTTTCAGGGGGCGATGCTCGGACCCATCACCTATGATTTGGTGTCGTTGCTCCGTGATTGCTATGTCGACAACTCGGCCGACTGGATTGCCCGTCAAGTCAGGAACTTCCGTACCCAGCTTATTCAAAATGGACTGCTTACCCCCGATGAGGAAGAGCGAACCATCAACCGTTGGTTTGACTGGTCGGGGCTGCAAAGGCACCTGAAATGTCTGGGGATTTTTCACCGGTTAAAACTTAGGGATGGCAAGCCTCAATACCTTAAAGAAATCCCGCGGGTACTTTATTACGTCAGGCAGGTCTTGAATAGCTATCCCGAACTTTGCGATCTTAAGGCATTGGTGGAAGAGGCAACCATCTTGTCTCCTCATTCCTGAACTCAGTATGAAAGCAATGGTACTGGCTGCTGGCTTCGGTAATCGCTTACGTCCACTCACCGACCATACGCCTAAACCGCTTGTAACCGTGGGCGGAAAACCCTTGATCATACATCACCTTGAAAGGTTAAAGCAAGCGGGCTACAGTGATGTGGTTATCAACCTTGGCCATCTTGG
>JAYOWQ010000047.1:0-11128 GCA_038152055.1 Opitutales bacterium
TTGAAGCGCAAAAGATAGTCTAGGGAATAGACCCCGATCCCCAGACCCGTGCAAACTAACAAGGTGATCAAAATGATTAACCGGCGCAGGGTGCGGTCACTGGAATCGCGCATTTTACGAAGTTCTTCCATCGCACGGTGAATTTTGGACACGTCTTCCCCGTTGATCCGCAGGGAGGAAATTTCATTCTTGAATTCTGTTTTCCAGGTTTCCGATGGTGTTTCGACCTCAACCAAATTTGAAGGCAATGGAGTGCCTTGCTCCAGATCCTCCTCCGCTTCCTCGTCGATGATCTCACCGTCCTTCATTAGTTGTCCTCCAAAGGTTTTTTCTTGGAGTATGCAAACCTGGCAATTTCCATGTCCACCGAGGGGGCACCGTCTTTTTCATCGGTTACCTGATGAACGTACTCTGCCACCGAATTAGCAATCAGGGTGGACATACTGACGTCAAGGACACCTGCCAAGTATTGCATTCTCTTGTAAACGGACTTCGTAACCCGCCCATTGATGGCTACATAGATATCTTTCCTTTCTGCCATAAGATTATTTTTCCCCTGTTTGTTGAAAGGGGAAACCCTTGGGCGCATGCCACTTCGACTGTTTCCAGATGAGGCTTGATTGGGTCAATTCGAGGTACGCTTTTTTGGGTAATATGACATTGTCATAGAAATTCCTTTTCGCCCCATTTGGTTTTCGTACAAACCAGCCTTGCAGTTGGCGGTCCCAAAGCAGGGGGTGCCAGGTATCGCTTAACTGAACGATCGCATCGGTATGAATGAAGGTTTTATTGGTCATATCGAACCGCTCAACCCCTTCGCTGATCATTTCATCGAGTTTGTCGACTTTGAATCTCATTAGATAGCTCAATCCAAATCCAAGAAAACAAAGCCCAATTATGGTCAGACTGATAATGGCAATGGAAAGTCCTTTGATGGTGCGGTCATTTTTCTCCTTGATCGATTTCATCTCATCCATCAGGTCACGAATTTCGGCAATCCTTTCCCCATTTAATCGGACGGATTTTATTTCATCATGAAATTCAGTCTTCCAGGACTCTGGAGAAAATTCGACTTCCAGGGAATTCGATTCTTTTGGGTCAGCGGGCTGCTCGCTCATGTTCCCAATCCTTATTTTTCAGAGCGCTTCTTCTTGGCGTAAGCAAAACGAGCAATTTCCAACTCCACAGTCTGAGCCCCTTTTTCTGAAGTAACCTGTTGCAGATACTCCTTTACCGAACTGGCAATGAGTGAGGAAAGACTGATATCCAAAGCCTTGGATACAACCTGCATCTGCTCATAAGTCGATCTTGTCACTCTCGCATTAATAGCGACGTAATCTTCATTTTGCGAGGAAATCATTTGTTAGTCTTTATTTAAAAATAATTGCTTTACTTGTCAAAAAATAAAAGTTAAAGAAAGTTAAAGATAATGAAAGAATGAAATTCGATTATGCCGTAAGTTTGTTAATTATTTATTTGACTACTTGGTGCAAATAGTATAAATATATGAAAACAATATCTAATCATCCAAGTCACATGAACTCTAACTTTCTTTCATTCATTCTCATTCTCGCAGTCTCTTCAACCGGGTATTGGTTCCTTACCGTCATTTGAATCATGGTTGATCACTCCAACTTCCAGCATTGCATGCAGTTTATGTTATTTAAATCTTCCTTCTCACAAGTTGCGGATCAAGTAAATCTCCCGACCAACTTTCACTTGCACGTTTATCTGAGAAAAGGAGCGAGATATTTAGTTTACACGGACAGCGGCCGCTGGTGCTGGGATGAGTTTCTGTCCAGCGGTCTTTCTCATTCGAAGATTTTTCGTTACTTGGAATACAAGATTGACGAACTTGGTGTGGAGAGACTGATTGTCGACAGAGTTAGGAGCTAACAGCCAAAACCTCGGGTCGACTGGATTCGAACCAGCGGCCTCTGCGTCCCGAACGCAGCGCTCTGCCAGGCTGAGCTACGACCCGTTTGCAAGAATTTCTCTAGGCAGGGAAAGTCGTGTGAGCAAGTGAAATTGGCATGGATAGTGATTTCATTCTCTGGAAACAAGAATGGCGACTCCCTCCCTTGTACTCCGAGCAATCAAATGATTCTTGCAGATAATCGGTGTACTCCAGCACTTTCCGTTGAGAATTTTTTTTCTTACCAGTTCATGGTAGCTATCAGGCTTGGCAGTCACGCATACAACTTGTCCGTCATCGGAGAGGACAAAAAGAAGATCTCCGGAACGGATGATGTTTCCCGGTCCGAATCCTTGCTTGCTCCAGCGAATCTCGCCCGTTGCCAATTCAACGCATTGCAAGGGAGCCTTGCCATATTCCTTGAAACCGAAGATTCCGTAGAGGAAACCATTGTGGTGCAGAGGTGTGCTCCAATGATTCATCAGTTCATTGCGTTTTCTCCAAACTTCTTCACTTCGGAAAAGGGTTCCCTTTTTATTAATCCTGTACAAGCCTGAACCTACGCCATATCCCGCTGAGCAAAAAACAAGATCACCCGCGATCACCGGAGAGGCGGCACTTGATACCTTGAAAGGGAAGGACTGTTTCCATACTTCCTTTCCGTTCAGAGGATCGATCGAAACGAGCCCGGAGCGGCAAAGAAAAATCACTTGTTGTTTTCCGTGGATGGTGGCAAGGACAGGGGTGGCATGAGTTGGCGTTTCGTTTCCACTCTTCCATCGAACCTTTCCATCTTTTTGCTCGAAGCCAACGAAGCTCTGATCTTTTCCGCCACCACAAACTATGACCAATTCTCCAACCAGCAGAGGAGAGGATGCATTCTTCCACATGATGTTTTCTCCCATGAACTGACGAATCAGGTCGGCTTTCCAAAGAGGTTTGCCCGAACTCGATGACAAGGCATGCAGCACCATGTTCGAATCGTAGACGAAAACAATTTCGTTTTTCACGGAAGGAGTGGATCGGGGTCCGTCTCCTCCTGAATTTTCAGTGGTTCCGGCATTTCCGCCCGCATGACCATAGGAGGCGAGACCTAAAAAGGACTTCCACAAGGTATTACCGGTTTTCGGGTCCAAGGCCAGGCAAACTTCGCGTAACAGACCATCCTCGTCTTCCTCGGCAATGATGGTGTAAATTGATCGGGAGTCGCATGAAAAAGAACTGAACCCCAAGGGCGTGGGAGTTGTCCACGTCGCCGTTTGCGAGATCCATTCCGCATTCTCCAACTTGATTGCGGAGGACTTGTCATGGAAGGGGCCATGGTATTGGGGCCAATCCGCAAGGAGCAAGTTCAAGGGTATAAGAAGGTGGAAGGGGAAATACTTCATTACTGACATTTCAGTCTTTTGAGTCAGACGATCAAGCGTCAAATAGACGCTTGCACTAATTCAATCGGCATATCGAAGGCATGATCTTCCAAACATATAAAGCGCAGGGAAAAGGCTTGAAGGATAGTTGAAGCCTGACAATCTAATGACACTCTAATTCTCATGAACGTACACGAATACCAAGCCAAGCAACTTTTCGCCGATGCGGGAGTTGCCGTGCCTTCAGGCACGGTTGCCCAATCTGCGGAACAAATCGATCAAGCGCTCTCATCCTTTGGGCCAGACCAGTCGGTCGTGGTCAAGGCCCAGATACATGCCGGCGGACGCGGCAAAGGCACCTTTACCAATGGATTCAAAGGTGGGGTGCATGTCGTTTCGTCCGCCTCCGAGGCAAAGGAAAAGGCGAAAGCCATGCTGGGTAACGTCCTAGTTACCAAGCAAACGGGTGCGGAGGGCAAGGAGGTGGGCACCGTCTATTTCACTGAAGCTTCCGATATCGACAAGGAATTTTACCTTGCCATTCTTATGGACCGGGCAACTTCCAAGCCTGTAATCATTGCATCCACCGAGGGTGGAGTGGATATCGAGGAAGTTGCGGAAAAGACTCCGGAAAAAATCATCAAGGTATTGGTGGATCCTGCGCTTGGCATTCGCCCCTACCAGACTCGACTAATTGCCTTTGGGCTGGGGTTGAGTGGAGATTCCTTCAAGCAATGCGTGAAACTTGTCGGCAAGTTGTATCAATTTTTCTGGTCCAAGGACTGCTCGCAAGTGGAAGTCAACCCACTCGTGCTTACTCCATCCGGTGACGTGCTTGCCCTGGACGCCAAGGTAAATTTCGATTCAAACTCCCTGTTTCGTCATCCCGACGTCGTGGAATTGCGTGACTTGACTGAAGAAGATCCTAAGGAGGTGGAGGCATCGAAGTTCGATTTGAATTATATCGCCTTGGACGGAAACGTCGCCTGTATGGTAAACGGCGCAGGCTTGGCCATGGCCACGATGGACATCATCAAGCATTACGGCGGATCGCCTGCCAACTTTCTGGACGTCGGGGGTGGGGCCAATGAGGAGCAGGTGGAAAATGCGTTCCGCATTCTGGTGTCGGACGACTCTGTGAAAGCGATTCTGGTAAATATTTTTGGCGGTATCATGAAGTGTGACGTCATTGCTACCGGTATCGTCAACGCCGCCAGAAAGTTGGAAATGAAGGTTCCCTTGGTCGTTCGTTTGGAAGGTACAAACGTCGAGCAGGGGAAGAAAATTCTCGCCGACAGTGGTCTCGCTCTCGAACCGGCTGATTCATTGGCGGACGCCGCCGAGAAAGTGGTCAAGTTGGCCGCTCAATCCTAACCACTTCAACTTCAGGAATTTATTATGAGCGTTCTCGTAAACAAAGACACCCGGTTGGTGGTTCAAGGAATCACCGGAAGCGCCGGTAGCTTTCATACATCTCAATGCATCGAATATGGAACCAACGTCGTGGCAGGAGTCACTCCGGGCAAGGGCGGCCAAAAGTTTCAGAGCACCGTCCCCGTCTTCGATACCGTACAGGAAGCGGTGGAAAGAGAAGGAGCCAACGTTGCGGCGATTTACGTTCCTCCTCCTTTCGCCGCCGATTCCATTCTCGAAGCAATTGATGCGGAGATACCCTTGGTCATTGCCATAACCGAAGGAATTCCTGTTCGCGACATGGCCGAGGTAAAGGCAAGGTTGGCAACTTCCAAGACGCGTTTAATCGGTCCGAACTGTCCTGGTATCATTACCCCGGGCGAGTGCAAGATCGGCATTATGCCCGGATACATTCACAAGCCTGGCAAGGTGGGAATCGTTTCCCGTTCGGGTACCCTGACCTATGAAGCGGTCTGGCAGATTACCTCGGCCGGACATGGTCAATCCACCTGCATCGGCATTGGAGGAGATCCCATCAACGGCACCAGTCACCTCGACGCTGTCAAATTGTTCAATGAGGATCCCGATACTGAGGCAATTATCCTAATTGGTGAAATTGGTGGAACCGCGGAGGAAGAAGCCGCCGCTTACATCAAGGAAAACGTGGACAAGCCATGCGCCGCATTCATTGCCGGTCGCACCGCTCCTCCGGGGCGTCGTATGGGACATGCCGGAGCGATTGTATCCGGAGGCAAGGGAACCGCCGAAGCCAAGGTTGAAGCCCTGCTTGAGGCCGGCATATCCGTCGCCGAAACACCATCTCATATGGCCGAGGCCCTCTTCAAGATCTGGAAACCCTGAACCTCCAGCCCATGATTCAAGCTCGATAGGCTTAGAGCTTGAAGTGTATTAGGTACTTTTCCCCTAGTTCGGCTTCTGGCAGGAAATCGTCCAGATTCCAAATCTTTGCCGGGCTCAATCCGGAAGTCTTCAATTCCTCACGATAATCGCCGCCCTTGAGGTAAAGTATCCCATTGGCCGGTGAATTTCGGGCACCTTTGGCTACTTTGTCCCGTACCCAGTCAAAGAAGACTGGCAGTGCGGTGACTGCACGGCCTAGTGCGAAATCATAGCTTTTTTTCTTGGGTAATTCCTCGACGCGTCCTTTGATGGCTTCTGCGTTAGCCAGTTCCAGACGCTCGATCACATCGGAGACCACCATGATTTTTTTTCCGATCGAATCTATCATGGTGAACCGTGCCTGTGGATAACATATGGCCATGGGGATGCCCGGTAGTCCTCCTCCGGTTCCAACGTCGAGTAGACGGGACTTAGGCATCAGTCTGAGAAATTTAGTCAGGGTGAGACAATGAGCCAAATGCTTGATTTCAAGTCTGTCCATATCCTTGCGGGAAACTAAGTTGATCTTGCCGTTCCACTCACGAAGTAATTCGGTGTATCTCTGGAGTTTATGCCAAGTTTCCCCGCTTAGTTCGGGGAACCATTTTTGCAGGGTTGGCCAGGGATCGTTTGGGCGGTTCACCAATGCAGCGAGGTCGATCTAACCAGCTCTATTCAACGCTTATTGCTGGAAATCCCTTGACGAGTTCGTCGAGAGCTTTTGCCTGAGAAAGAAACTCTTCGAGTTTGTCGAGGGGCAGGGCGCATGGACCGTCGCATTTAGCCATTGATGGATCGGGGTGTGATTCAAGGAACAATCCCCCGATTCCTTGACTTATTCCAGCGAGCATCAGTTCAAATACGGCTTGTCTTCTACCTCCGGCAGAATCGCTTCTTCCGCCAGGTATCTGGAGGGCATGGGTGACGTCGAAAACCACGGGGCAACCGGTGCGCTTCATAATCCCAAAGTTCAGGGGGTCGACTACCAGATTGTTGTAGCCAAAGGAGCTACCACGTTCGCAGAGAAGAACCTTATCGTTTCCCGCCTCCTCGAATTTTCGAATGACGTGGCTCATTTCACGAGCAGCCAGGAACTGGGCTTTCTTGACGTTTACCGGTTTGCCGGTTTGGGCTAGAGCGATAACCAGGTCAGTCTGCCGGCACAAGAAAGCAGGGAGTTGTAGAACGTCAATCACTTCAGAAGCAGGTTTTGCTTGGTAGGGTTCATGAACGTCGGAAATCACCGGAACTCCGAGGCTGGCCTTGATTTCGGCCAGAATTTCGCATCCTTTTTCCAATCCGGGTCCGCGAAAGGAGGAGATGGATGAACGGTTGGCCTTGTCGAAAGATGCCTTGAACACGTAGGGAATCCCAAGTTTGTCGGTTACCTCCTTGTACGCGGATGCAACCTCCATCGCCAAATCGCGTGACTCCAGTACGTTCATTCCTCCAAAGAGGGTGAACGGCAAATGGTTCGATACCTGCAGTTCTCCGACGGAAATCACTCTTTGTTCGCTCATGAAAAGACTACCTCCGGTGGGTTTCCATGCTCCGCGGTTACAACGATGCCGATTCCGCCGCGGGGATTGAAATTAACCTCCACCCGGCACCATCTCGGTTCGAGAGCCTTCAACAGATCTTCAAGCAATTGATTGGTGAAATGTTCGTGAAAAACTCCTTGGTCACGATAGGTCCAGAGGTACAATTTCAGGGATTTGGATTCAACGATTTTTTGGTCGGGGACGTAACGGATCAAAATCTCCGCGAAATCGGGTTGTCCAGTTTTGGGGCATAGACAGGAAAATTCACTTGTTTGCAATTCCACGACATAGTCCCTGTCAGGGTTGCGGTTTGGAAAAGTTTCCAATTCTCGTTGTGGTTGGGAGACGATCTCTCCCAACTTTGTCAGACCAGCATGTTCAGAATTGTCAGCATTCATTTGAAAAGACTTTATCCTCTCATCTAGAATAACGATGAGCAAGGCAATCCGAGCAATTATTTTGACCAATCCACAAAGCAGGATAGGTCCATGCAGGCGTCTCCCAATTGTTCCAAAAATTCATTTCTTTCGACTTCCTCCGCACCTAGGTTGCCCAGAAATGGACTGGGTACCTGACAATCTATGAAATTCAATCCACCGATCCGGGCAATTTCCACAAGTTTTGCCATGCAAGCCTTGGAGGCTTCGGGTTTGCGGTGAAACATGGATTCTCCAAAAAACACCTTGCCTATTGCCAGACCGTACAATCCCCCCACGAGTTTCCCTTCTTGATATGCTTCAATCGAATGAGCGATTCCCTTTTGGTGCAATTGTCCGTACTCGGAAATCATCTCGGATTCGATCCAAGTGCTCTCCTGTCCGGGTCTCTTGGCCAAGGCGCATGCTCTCATTACCTCCTCAAATGCTTGATCCGTTCTTATTTCAAAACGGTTTCCCACCCATGCTTTTTTCAGACTTCGACTCATTCTGAATCTTTCAGGATAAAGTACCATCCGTGGGTCAGGTGAGTACCAACACCAAAAGTGAGGTGGTTTCTTCATTTTCATCCATGGGAAAATCCCCTGCCGATAAGCCGCGATCAAACGATCGTTGCCCAGATTCCTGCTTACTGCCACCAAACCGTTGGAATCACTCAATCTGGGGTCGGGAAAGAAATTGGAAAAGTCATTGTCCAAAAAAAACACGGACATTTTCACAAAGCTATATTCCGGTCGATCCCCGTGACGCTGAGCAGACTGATTTCCGGCCGGCAATTTAAACGCAGTCCATACACATTGCCAACCCCCCGGGTAATATGGATGACACGGTCTTTCCAACCAAATGCGCCCTCGGTTCGGGAACGATCGTTGACCGGGGCAAAAGGAGCGTAATTTTGAAAGGGTATGCGGAACTGACCACCATGAGTGTGGCCGCTAAGCATCAAATCCCAGTTATATTGATAAAGGGCGTCCCGGGCATCCGGGTTGTGATTCATCAAGAGGATTGGATTGGCGTAATCTTTTTTGCCGGGAAGTTTTTTATCGAGACATTCGTTCGGTCTGCAATTTCCTGACCATAAATCACCCAACCCGGCCAAATCCACGGGTACTCCATTCCAATAAACTTCCATTCTCTCGTTTTCCAGAACAATGACGTTGGAGGATTCCAGTAGTTTTCTGATTTTCAAATTTGTTGCATACCCACCGTTTTCATGGGCCCACTTTCCACCATCGTGATTCCCCATGCAGGCATAGGTTGGAACCTTTGAAGCAAATGCCTTGAGCAGATCATGAAGTTTGTTCAGTTGTTTTTCTTCTGGTTGATCGGTGATGAAATCGCCGGTAATCACGCAAGCGTGCGGACTTAAATTCATGCCCTCCTTGATGACCATCTGCAAATATTCAATCGAGACGATCCTGGATAGATGAAGATCGGAAAGATGAAGGAGCTTGAAGTTCGATCGTGGATCCATGGCGGAGAGCAGGATTTCCCGTTCGTTTATCTCGACCCATTGGGCCTCGAAAGCCATATATCCAATCGAGGTCAGAATGCCGGCACCTCCAAGAAGACTGTATTGGATCCATTCTCTGCGATTTAGTTTTCGCAAGCGGTTGGATCGTTTCCTCTCCATTTCCCGATGAAAATCCGGGACTTCAGGGCCCATTTTACTCGGAGATTCCTCCTTCCGATACCAATTCCTCCAGCGTGCCCTTCAATTCCTTGATTCCAACCGTTTTTTCCATGCTGGTTTGCAGGTCCTTTATCTTGATCCTCTCTTGCTTGGCCTCCTCCTCTCCAAGAATGATCGCGTAACGGGCCCCTGATTTTCCTGCATCCTTGAACTGCTTGCCGAAGCTAGCGGGTTTGAGGGAATAAGAAGTGGAGAAACCGGCTCTTCGCAAATGCGAGATCAGTCTCAGGGCAAGGGTTCGTTCGTTCTCTTCGAATAGGATGAACAAATCCGGAGCGACGACATATTGCGGCAGCAGATCATTCGCTTCCAAGCAATCTCTCAGGGTCATATCGCCTATGGCGAACCCGGCGGCGGGCATGTCACGTTTTCCGGAAAGTTTCTTAATTAAGTGATCGTAGCGTCCGCCTCCGGCCAGCGCTCTGCCTTGTTCGCTTGCCTCAAATGCCTCGTAAACGAAACCAGTGTAATAGGCCAGGCCACGAACGATGGAAAGA
The DNA here is from genome assembly GCA_038152055.1 of Opitutales bacterium. Taxonomy (GTDB): domain Bacteria; phylum Verrucomicrobiota; class Verrucomicrobiia; order Opitutales; family Seribacteraceae; genus Chordibacter. Next base: position 9,764 of record JAYOWQ010000047.1, read on the forward strand.
TCCACCTTTGTCATCGGAGAGTAACCGAGTGCATCCAGACGCGCCATTAAATCTTCCCAATCTTTTGCCCGTTCGCAACCTCGTGTCCCGCAATTTTTCAAGCGCTCCGTTACTGCTTCCAAACTTTCCAGTCCCTTGATCTGTTGAATGGCTGCAAACAATTCTTCCCCTTTTCCTGGTTTAGATTTTTCGAGGGCTTCAATGGTTTGCGCGGGTTTGCGACGCTCGCTTTTATCGATTGCGTCCAGAGTTGCCGGTCGTGAATCTTCGGAAACTCCCAACTGATCGAGCAGCAAAACCCAGGAGACTCGATCGCTCAGCCGGATGACAACCTGTTCATTATTCAGGCCAAACGTTTGGAAAATGGCTGCGAGCAGGGCGATCAATTCCGCGTCCGCATCAACTCCAGGTTCACCAAGCAGATCAGCATTAAATTGATAGAAGGATCGTCCTCTTCCCTTTTGCGGGCGTTCATACCTGAAATGTTCTCCGACGTTGAACCACTTTACCGGTTTTGGCAATGAACTCGCACGGGCGGCGACAAGGCGAGCGAGGGTGGGAGTGAGCTCGGGACGCAGGGCAACCTTGCGACCTCCCTTGTCCTCGAAATGGAATAATTGCTCTGCTATTTCCTCGCCCGATTTCTCCAAGTACAAATCGAGAGGTTCCACAATCGGTACGTCGTACTCCTGGAAATCAAATGTCCGGGCTACCGAACGAAATACACGGAACAAATGGTTGCGTTGGGCGCAATCATCGGGAAGAAACTCCCGAAAGCCGGGCAGGGTGTCGAAGGTCAACTCTAGTGTCCCTTGCCGACGGGTGGAGGAATCAGATGCTGTCGAGGTCCAGCTTTTCCAACCCCGCCTTCATTTCCTTGCCAGCTTTGAACTTGACCACTGCCCGACGCGGAATGATGACGTCCTTTTCCGGTTGATTTGGGTTTCTGCCGACTCTTGATTTTCTGACTTGTACTTCGAATACGCCGAAATTTCGGAGTTCAACGTTTTGCCCGTTGATCAAACCCTTGCATATGTGATCCAAAGTTTTTTGCACGATCTCGGTTACGTGTTTGTGGTTGTATTCAGCGCCCTCGTAAATGGATTGGACGATTTGTCTCTTTGTCAGGTTGTTCGACATGGGTTAAATCGGTTTGAAAGACCTCGGGATAAAGGTTAGGGTAAGTTTCCATAAATTCCCATACGAGAACGACCTGTCAAACTATATTTTTTAATCAGATGTCCAAGAAAGATGACGACAATCCTATGGAGGAAATCCAAAAGCAATTGCGAGACCTTCTTAAAAACAAAAATCTTCAGGTAGCATTTGCTCCTTTTATGCAATCCATGAATTCAGGAGATAGCA
>JAYOWQ010000048.1:0-10894 GCA_038152055.1 Opitutales bacterium
GCGAGCCTCGTGGACTCCGCACCCATGTCGATGTCGACGATCCTTCCAAGGGCCGCTTCCATGTTGCTTCGTTGGCGCGATATGTTGACCGCCTGAAACTCGAGCCTCGACATCGTCGATCCATTCTGGGCTCGCAAGGCCGCCACGTTTTCCATCGCCGCCAGAAACACTCCAACGGACACGTTGTCCAGATTGATCGCCTCATCCAAGTTGCGAGCCGCCAGAGTGAATTCCATCTCCGTGGTTTCCTTAACGTTGTCCAGATTGAGTGTCACGGATGACTTGGCTCCTGAATGGGCGGCACTATACTTCAACTGAGCTATTCCGGCACCTGGATCAACGTTTGCAGAGTTAAAGGTCAGCGCCGACCAGGCAAGCGCCTTGTGCACGCTTACCTTGGCTCCGGCGCTACCATCCGCGCTGGTGAATACGTCAATGGTGTGATCCAAGTTAGCCGTTGAGCCATTGATATCGAAAATCGACTCTCTGGAATTGTCCGCGACCCCATCACCATCAGCGGCAAATTGAGCAAATAGGCTGACCCCATTAAAGGTTCCGCTGATCATGTCCTTCAACTGCAACTGCAGGTCCTTGAACTCGCGGTTGTAGGTTGCCTGATCATTGGAGTTCTTCATGACGTCACGGCTCAATCCCTTCAACTCGCTCATCCGGTCAACGATACTACCGATCGATTCAAGGATACCGTCCTGTACCTCGAGGAAAGATATGCCATTTTGAATATTGAGCTCCGCTCCGGTAAGGCGATTGACCGCCGCCTTCAACTTCATGGAGACGGCAAGTCCACCCGCGTCGTCCGAGGGTCTACTGATCCGACTACCACTGGCCAAGCGGGCCATGCTGCGTTCCAGTTTCGATGAGTTTACTCCGAGGTGGTAGTTTGCCGCTACCGCTCCTGCGTTGGTGCTGATTCGTATTGCCATTGTTTTATCCTCCTTGATTGGTTCGAGTCCCCCTTCGGCTTCCGTGCCTCTGGTTGTTTCTTTCGAAACTGGGACTCTTGGTCATGTTATTGGTTAAGTTGTTTTTAGGTTATGAACTGATTTTTAGTCTAAACGGTCACTTCATCGTATGAGCATCAGGGCGATCTCCGGGGTGGTGTTCGCCTGGGCGAGCATCGCCGCGGAGGCTTGCCTCAAGACACTGAACTTTGCGAGCCTCGTGGACTCCGCACCCATGTCGATATCCACGATCCTTCCAAGGGCCGCTTCCATGTTGCTTCGTTGGCGGGATATGTTGACCGCCTGGAACTCCAGTCTCGACATCGTCGATCCGTTCTGGGCTCGCAAGGCCGCCACGTTTTCCATCGCCGCCAGAAATACACCGACGGATACGTTGTGCAGGTTAATCGTGGAATCGAGGTCCCTTGCAGCCAAGGTGAAAGTCAATTGAGTTGACTCGCCATAATCACTTTCAACTGCCAGGTCCTTATTTGCAGCTTTTACGCTCGCCACTGTTGTTCCGATGGCCACATTCAAAGCGTCGTTTCCTGATGATTCGTAAGCAGCGGCATAATTGAGCTGGCGAATGCCATCACCCGGGTCAACTTTTGACGAATCAAAGGTCAGGGCCGACCAGGCAAGCGCTTTGTGGACACTTACTTTGGCTCCAGCGCTACCATCCGCGCTGGTGAATACGTCAATGGTGTGATCCCTGCCTGCCTGTTTGCCATTGATATCGAAAACAGATTCATCGGTTGTGGATACCCCATCACCATCAGCGGCAAATTGAGCAAACAAGCTTACCCCGTTAAAGGTACCGCTGATCATGTCCTTTAACTGTAACTGCAGGTCCTTGAACTCACGGTTATAGGTTGCCTGATCGTTGGAATTCTTCATGACGTCACGGCTCAATCCCTTTAACTCACTCATCCGGTCAACGATGTTACCGATGGATTCAAGGATACCGTCCTGCACCTCGAGAAAGGATATACCGTTTTGAATATTGAGCTCCGCTCCGGTAAGGCGATTGACCGCCGCCCTTAACTTCATCGAAACAGCCAGTCCACCCGCGTCGTCCGAGGGTCTACTGATCCGACTGCCACTGGCCAAGCGGGCCATGCTGCGTTCCAGTTTCGATGAGTTCACTCCGAGGTGGTAGTTTGCCGCTACCGCTCCCGCGTTTGTACTGATTCGTATTGCCATTGTTTTATCCTCCTATTGTATTCCTAATACTTATTTTAAATATGTAATTACGTGCTAATATGTGCATTTATAACTTAAATGTGCTGTAATGTATCTTTAAGGTTATCATTATCTTAATAATACCAGTGCCATTTCCGTAACCATGTTTGCCTGGGTAAGCATGGATGCGGATGACTGAACCAAGACATTGTACTTTGCGAGATTTGTGCTCTCCGATGCCATATCAACGTCCATGATTTTGGAGTTTGCGCTTATGATGTTGTTTCTTTTTCTTTCGACGTTTCCCGTTGAAAATTCGAGTCGTGACATAGTTGCGCCATTTTGAGCGCGTAACGCTGCGATATTCTGAATAACTTGCTTGAACACCCCCACAGACACCTCGGTCAAGTTTAACAAGGATTCTTTGCCGCTTCCGCCTATGGCGGAATTGGCAAATCGAAGAATAGTGGATTGATTCGCATCGCCATAGCGACCTGAAGTTAAATCGGCGGTACTCACGTCAATGGTAAGGGCTGAAAGAAGCATCGCCTTGTGAATACTGACGATTGGCCCGGACTCACCGTCCTCACTAACGTAAAGGTTGACGGTGTTATCCTGGGAGTAATTCCCGTCAAACAAAACTTCCTGACCACCGGACTTCTCCGTAGTCGTGGAGAAGAGACTTACAGCATTGAACTTCTCCCGTGACATATCAAAGAGTTGGACCTGCAGGTCCTGGAATTCCCGGTTGTAGGTCTGAACGTCACCCTCATTCTTCATTACGTCATTTGCGAGAGCTCTCAGTTCTGACATCCGATCAATCAGTTCTCCAATCGTCTCCAAAACCCCATCCTGCACTTCAAGAAAGGAAATGGCATTTTGAATATTCGACTTGGTGCCTACGAGCCTGGTAGATGAACTCTGCAATTTCATTGCGACAGCTAGGCCTCCCGCATCATCGGACGGATCGAGAACTCTTTTGCCACTGGCCAATCTGGCCATGCTCTTGTTCAAATTATCATTATTCCTAGATAGGAAAAATCCGGATTTAGCCGCCGCTGTATTAGTATTTATAGTAAATGCCATTTCGTATTGAAATTGAGTTTTATCGGTAAAATTATGGTAAAGGTTTAGATTATCTCATTAGAACCATGGCCACTTCGCTTAGACCATTTGCTTGAGCCAGCATGGATGCAGATGCTTGAACCAGAACGTTGTATTTCGCGAGCCGTGTACTTTCGCTTGCCACGTCGACGTCCATGATCCTGCCCACTCCGGCATCAAGATTCGTCTTTTGCTTGGCCAAATTATCGTAACCATGTTGCAATTGTGAAGATGAAGCTCCGTTTTGAGCTCTTAATCCAGCTATATTTTGCAGGGCGCTTGCAATTACACCAACCGAGACGTCCCCTAAATCCATCAGTTTTTTGGATCCGGTTCCCGATGAACTCTCGTTGGCAAATCGGAACACCGCATTTTGGTCTCCATTGGAAAATTCTTCAGCCTCAAGAGTTGCATGGTTGATGGTAAGAGCGGAGAGCAAGAGAGACTTATTGATGCTGGCCACAACAGACTGATCGCCGTCGGGTGATAGATTGACCATTAAGCGATTGGACTGTGCGGGTGTTCCATTATAAAGACCTTCAGTGGAAAAGAGGCTTATGCCGTTGAATTTTGTTTGAGCCATGTCAAAGAGTTGTACTTGCAAGTCGTGAAATTCCTTGTCGTAAGCTTGCCTGTCCTTGTCATTCATGATGATGTCGTTGTACAGGCTCTTGAGTTCCGCCATTCGATCGACGATCGCGCCGGCACCAGCCAAAACTCCGTCCTGAACCTCCAGAAAGGAAACCGCATTGGATATGTTCTGCAGGATTTTGTCCGTACGCCCCAAGGTGCTCTTGAGTTTATAGGCGACCGCATGACCGCCTGCATCTTCGTAGGGCTGAACGATTTTCTGCCCACTTGATAATCTGGTCATGCTGTTCTTTAGGTGAAAGTTGTTCATTCCCAGGTGACGCCTTGCATTTCCTGCGGCATAATTTGTATTGATGGAAATTTTCATATGTTGCTTAAATTGCTGATTGATAAATTATAGTGTAACTACTTTTGGATTGAGGTTTCCCAAAAAGAAACAAGTGCAAGAAAAGTCACTATTTGTTATATTATTGGTTGCATATAAATGCATTTTATACATTTTAGGAGTGAAAGTGTTCATTAGGTTTCAAAAATTGGTAACGAGGGAATCTGAGGCCGACTGTGCGAGAAGCGAGAAACCGGATGCTTGGCTTATAGTACCAGAGTTGTAACGACGTTTAAAACCTCGGAGGCGTAACGGCATACTCAATAGTATATAATGAAGAGTTGGAGACGTTTGCGCGTTACAAACTTGGTAACCTGATGTGATCATCCATGATCGCATGGCGACAGCATCCTGCTGTCGGGGACTTTAGATTTTTGTTAAATAAATATGGAAATTGTAAAAGGCTAACAAATGGACTGCGTATGAAGACGCAGGAACATTGCTAACAATAATCCTAGGCAGTTCCTCCTGTTTCTGGGTTAAAAATGAGTTTTATAAGAAAGGGTTCGCAAACCCGGTTTCCGGCCAATGCCAATAAAGCCGAAAACCAGGTTGCGATCCGATGAACCTTCCGAAACTCGCTGAGTATGGAGTAAGAATTCATCTTGGAGCGCCCCATGGCATTATGGAGTGCGTCGATCATTTGCTTGGTAGTAGTAAACAAATCGAATAGATTGGTGGAAAAGTTGAATATCAAGGCCCCTGTGCAAGCGATGGCATGAAAAAAGGAAGGACCTGGAACGAAAAGAGTTCGCAAACCCGGTTTCCAGCCAATGCCAATAAAGCTGAAAACCGGATTGCGATCCTGCGGGATCAAAGGCCGAACATCAGTGTGTCGCCCGAACATCCTGCATAAACGCTGACCCAAGGCATTATGATGGGTCGAGTGGTATAATTGCGTAGTAGTAAACAAACCACGGCATGAAAATGTTTGAGTGGAAGCGTTTCCACCAAAAGGAGAAACCTCGATCGGCGGGCAATCGGAGTCTGCTTCGTAATCAATGAGCTCAGGATCGTCCAGATAAGCATTCTGGTAAGTAAAAACATAAAAGTTTTTTGAATGACTACTATGCCTTAGGATCAAATAGGGCTGACCTGAAAGCAACTGAGGAATCATCATTCTCCCAGACCCCTCATTCAAGATTTCACATTCAATAGACGCTTTCATGATTAGTAGAGAATGTTACCGATCACCCGGCTCCTGAAATGGTTTGTAGTTAAGGATATCAATGCGTCCGAAAGCCTTACGGATTTTCGCACGACGTCTGTAGCCACGTTCATCTTGAGCATTTGTTTTGCGAAATTGATGGACTCCGCAGCCACGTCCGAGTCCGATATTCTTGAATGAGCTTTCTCTAGGGAGACTTCTGCCTGACTCATTTGATCATGCACGAACTGATACCTGTTTTGAGCGGCTGCAATACTGGCTTGGGAATTTAAGAGATTTTGCATTGCCGCATCGATTTCTCCCAAAGCCTTCAGGGCATTTTCGGTTGTTGAGATGTCCGAACACTGAACTTCGCTAAATGAAATTGCGGGAAAAACTTCGTTTGTGCCGGGAATCTCAATGTCGTTGTAGGGCAAACTTGGCTCGAAGGCTGCCGACACCTCGTAGGTATAGTTATTACCTACGTTGACTCCTATCATTGTAATAAACGTACTATTCCCATTTGGCGCATTAAGCAGCAACTTGCCACTTGCCTCGAGTTCGGCGCGAAGATCTTCCGCTAATCCGGCTTTGCCGGTGTTCTGATCATGGTAAACAGTCTCAAGGCTCGCCGCGCATGAATCAAAATCTACGATAAACTTATCGTAATATTCATGTCCGGAAGTTCTGAAGGTTCGCCACGAACCGGTAGTGAAAATACCTTGGAAGTCAGGGTCCTTGGTGCCGTCAAAGTAATCGTAAAGAGCGTTGGTCAAGCCTTCGGTATCTGCATCGCTCCCGTCTGCAGGAGCTTCAAAATAACCTCTTAACGCCTGCGGGATCTCGCCTTGAAAAACCCAGAACTGATCTTGAGCCCCTCCTGGAGATAATTCGAGAGTGATCTTGCCCTGAGTGGCATGCACGTCAAGGGACGAAACCTGAGGAAGGTTTTCCGGCGTAAAATCGTTTCTGTCTTGTAGTCCTTCCGTGAAATCCGCTTTCACTCCACCAAATAATCTCCGTCCATTAATCTGGAGATCAATCAACCCGGATAGTTCCTTGGAAAGTTCCACGAACTCAGCATTAAGAAGAGACTTGTCGGAAAAACCGCCTGAATGGCTTTCATTCAATAATGAATCCGTAGCTTTTGTTGCCAATTCTCCCATCCTCCGATAGATTGTTCCAGCTTGTTGCAGCGCATCTTCCTGGCTTTGTAGCAAGGTAATGAAATTTTGGAGGTTTATCTTCTGCGCTCCATTCTTAACTTGATCAAAATCCATTCTCATGGAAACGGACAATCCACCATGATCCTTGGATCCGTTTGCGAAACGAGAACCCGTTTCCAATCGACGAGATGACTCACTCAAGGATCTTGCCGCATGATCGAAGTGACTAACGGCTTGAGCGGTTACTGTATTGTCGAGGTTCATATGGATTGGGAGGATTTAAATTTGAAGATATGGATTGGGTTGCCTCTCACCGCCCTGCCCGTTGTGAGGCAGGGCGGTTGAGAAACCTTTAATTACATTTCGCGCTTTCTGAATTTATTGAAGCAGAGTGAGTGCAACGTTCGTAAGCTGGTTGGCTTGCGCCGTCATTGAAGCGCTTGCCTGCACCAGAACGTTATTACGGGCGAACCTGGTAGACTCCAGAGCAATATCTGCATCCATGATTCTGCCGCGGGCGGCCTCCAAGTTCACTAGATTCTGGGAATGCAAATCATAGGACGTCATGACCCTTTGCTGCTCGGCGCCATTTTCAGCGCGAGCATCGGCAACCTTCTGAATGACATCAGTAAATTGACCGATTGAAACGGAAGTAATGTCATTGACGAAACCAGACGCGTCAACACCACCGCTACTTGCGGTATTGCTTTCCCCTAGTAAGTCAACGCTAGTTTGACCAGTACCGGAAGGAGGGGTGAGTGTCCCAACTGAGAGTACAAACTCAAGGTTAATGACGTTCAATGATATGCTTCCGTCTGCAGCATCACCGGATGGATGAGTGAATAATTCAAAGGAATGTTTCTTGTGAGTGACTCCTCCGGTCGTGCCATCAGTGGTATTGAGATTGGTAAGTCCTGTTTCTGAACCCGAACTATCTTCGTCTCCGAACAGGCGAATTCCGTTGAACTTCTCCAACTTGATTTGCTTGAGTTGAGACTGAAGCTCACGGAACTCCTTCGAGTAATTCTCGATATCATCTGAATTCTTGGTGATGTCAGCAGCCATCGTCCGCAATTCGGCCATTCTGTTGACGATACCACCAATGGTCTGAAGGGCGCCGTCCTGAAGTTGAAGATAGGATAGCGCATTTTGATGATTATTGAGAACCGCTTCGGTTCTCTTGGCGTGAGAATCCAACTTGTACGCGACGGCTAAACCACCAGCATCTTCCGCGGGATTTGTAATTCGGCTACCCGATGAAAGCCTGGCCAGACTCTGACGAAGAGCATTATTGGCTTTGCTCAGGTTTAATGAAGCGCTTGTAGCTGCGCTGTTTGTGTTTACTACTATTGGCATTTATTGTTCCTCCATGATTGGAATACGGCGTCCTTGCCGTAAATTTCCCGTCTTACACTATGGGGCCGGGAACCCATTGGATTGGGGTTAAATCAACATTTTTCCCGTGAATGAATATCACTGAAGCACGAGGTTCAGGAATCAGTACGAGTTGAGATAAGTTATTGAAGCAGAGTCAGAGCGACGTTGGTCAACTGATTGGCCTGCGCCGTCATCGCAGCGCTTGCCTGAACAAGGACGTTGTATCGGGCAAACCTGGTTGACTCCAGAGCAATGTCGGTATCTACGATTCGGCCACGGGCCTGCTCCAGATTTACGAGATTCTGGGAATGCAAGTCATAGGACGTACTTATTCTTTGCTGCTCAGCTCCGTTTTCGGCTCTGGCATCGGCAACGCGCTGAATGACGGAAGTGAAAACGGAAATCTCTACGTTTGTGATATCGTCCACAAAACCATCGTTGTTGACACCGCTTCCCGAGGTATTGCTTTGACCAAGCAGATTCACGCTGGATTGAGACCCAGTACCGCTGAGAGTTCCGATTGAAAGAACGAATTCAAGATTGATCACGTTCAAACTGATACTCCCGTCACTGGAAGCTCCACTCGGGTGAGTAAAGAGTTCTCTTGAGTATTTATCGAAATTGTAAGTGGTGTTTGATGCATCGTCGGTCCAAGCTTTCGAGGTACTGTTCAGGCCAGTGCCGGATGAGGATTGAACGGCAAACAAACTTATGCCATTGAACTTTTCCAACCTGATTTGCTTGAGTTGCGACTGTAACTCACGGAATTCCTTCGAGTAGTTTTCTATATCCGAAGAATTCTTAGTGACATCAGCGGCCATGGTTCTGAGCTCAGCCATACGACTGACAATTTCACCCACCGTTTGAAGAGCTCCATCTTGCAATTGTAAGTAAGATAGTGCATTTTGGTGATTATTGAGTACGGCTTCCGTGCGTTTCGCTTGAGAGTCCAGCTTGTAAGCTACAGCAAGACCACCGGCATCTTCGGCAGGTTTTGCAATCCTGTTCCCTGAAGACAGCCGAGACAAACTCTTGCGAAGCTGCTCGTTGGCGCGTGACAGATTGAATGAAGCTTCGGTAGCCGAAGCGTTGGTGTTTACTACTATTGGCATTTTTATTCCTCCTTGAATATTGCGTGGCGTCCTTGCCACAAGTCGCCGTCAAAAAAGGGGACGGCACCCAGGTTAATTCATATGTATTGTTTTATGTTGTCTTTGGTTGGCATTATAGAAAATCATGCATTGAAAGGCTTTACCCACTGTCCACCAAGCATGGACGCCCACTTGCACAAATGAGACCAAATGAGCTCGTGTAGCCCGGAGTGAAGTCGATGGGTATGATTGGACGAGACTACAAAAGTACGTCTCTTGTACTTGGCTGCCTTGCTCAAATGATCCGACCAGCAACTGGAGAGCTTGTCTCTCTGTTCGCGGATCAATTCCCTGGCATCAACCAGGCATGAAATGCATTCGAACAAAAGTTTTCTACTCGGCAGGCAACCGCTTTCGGCTCCACATATGAATCCTTGCAAGGCTGGGGAGCAAGACAGTTGTGGGTTTGGTAAATCAATGGGCGCAAGAAGTCCATCAACTTCAATATGTATTCTTAATGGTTTGTCGCGCATGTTATCAAACAATGGCTTTCCCCGATAACGGGCATAAATCGTGGACTGTAACATACCTGCCTGAAGGAAATATTGGCACTTGCGGGCTCGACTCCCATTTTTTGTATCGATTTCGGACAGAAAGGATTCAAGGCATGCAATTGCCGATTTAAGAGCTGTGTCTTGTGAGTTTATAAACTCCAAGGCATCCTGATAGTTTTTTGACATTACCATTGACCTGGTCCTTTGGGAGTAGGTAGCCGGATTGGCAAAGGAGTTGTTGCAATCCTCATTCACAAGGGCCAGCTGTTCCTGGGTTTTACCTCTACCCGATGATATTGGATGCCCAAAGGGCAATCCAGATGAAGACAACTTTAAGTGTCGCATAATGTTAAGTGTTTATGAAGTTTTAGTTAACAATTATCATGTAATGATGTGATGATACCTCACTGTCAGGTTAAACAGGGGCTGTTAATGAAAAGGATAAGGTTAAGGCATTTGAGGGTACGGTTACAAACAGGCTTGACTGTACTAGTGCACCGTATGAATGGGATTAAAGGAAAGGGTCAGTAAATGAAAGTGGATTTATGGGTTAGACGTAAAGCAACCTAACTAATTAAAAACAACTGGGTGGTTAGCCGGTCTAATTGGGGGTTAAGAATGTGAGTATGAAATAATTGATGTTTGGATAAAAAGACTGGTATGGGTGTGAAAATAGTCCTTAGCAAATCTGCAACACCGATCAACGATATGACCACATATTGTATTTACAGTAACTGTATAAGATCTATGGTTCATCTAATTAATCCTTATTAGGTCTTAATATTTGCAGCGGGGCTTGAGATTATCCACCGATCATGGTGAGAATGACCTGAGTGAACTGATTTGCTTGCGCCACTATTGCCGCAGAACACTGCAAACACATTATGCTCACTCTGCCTGAACTTTTCCAACCTCTTCATTCTCGAGTCCATCTTATAGGCAACGGACAATCCACCGGCATCGTCCGACGGTGAGACTATCCTGTTTCCCGACGACAGACGTACCAGACTCTTTCTCAGACTAAAATTAGCCTGGGAAAGGTTGTTCGACGCCGTGGTCGCCGAGGGATTGGAATTGATTACGATGGGCATTTTAGTGGCTCAAGGAAAATACGAAAGATTGGGTCGCGAACTTAGTTACCGATAATGAGAAGATGGAAAACGCTACCGGCAAAAACTGGAACTGCTTTATCAACTGACTCATTTTGGGAATGCTAGAAGAACTGGAATTATCCTCCGATCATGGTGAGGGCGACCTGGGTAAGCTGGTTTGCTTGCGCCACCATTGCCGCAGATGACTGCACTAACACGTTTTGCCGTGCAAATCGTGTAGATTCGA
>JAYOWQ010000049.1:0-10852 GCA_038152055.1 Opitutales bacterium
AAAAATTGTTGTTGAACAAGTACTCCAATCCCATCGAAAGATCATAGGTAAAAACCATGGAGGACTGAGATTGCGACTGATCCGTATCAGGATACCAGACTGAACTTGCCAAGAAGTACACATCAGCACTATTTCTACGCCATCCGAATCCAACGCCCATGGCGCCATATGTAGATAAGTTGGCGGTGAGAGGGATAGAATAGCCACCACCTACGTTTATCAAGTAAGACTCTTCCGTTCCTTCGATACGAGTGGGTGCGGCAGAGCCCATGAAAGTAGGGCTGTTGTATTCCAAGTGCTGATAAGCAACTCTCAAGTAAGCCATCCAGTTGTCCCAACGCTTACCAACGTTAATCCCAATTGAGTTCCCCCAATCGCCAACGAGTTCTTCATCAAAGGATTGCTCGGAAAAAGTCGTGGTGCTAGAAACTGCAAACCCAATGAAGGGCATCAGGTAATAATCTCCCTTTCTCTGCTGATTCGTCGGGGCAACCCGCCTGACCTCCGACTCATAGACCACCGGAGCGCCGATCGGAGTCGTATCTTCGGGCATGGGCAAGGGCTCAACCGCGGGGCCTGGCAGAGAATCGTACGATCGCTGGGCGGGGGATTTCGGTGGTTCCGGAACGAGGGATTGGTTACGGTCAATCAGTTGGATCGGTTCGGTGCCGGACATCTCGCTAAGACGGCGGGAAAGATCGAGAGCCCTTTGCTGCATAAGCTTGTAGCGGTACTGACGCTCCGAGTACTGAGATTCACGGGTGGATGCGTCGAAGGACTGTCCATAAAAAGAGACAGGTAAGATTACGGCTGTCAAAGCCAAGAGGAACGATCGATTGAGATACATCACTTCAGCGATGGAAAACCATTTAGTAGGAAAAATCAAACTCAAGTATTCGGTCAAGCGCGTCCGATCGCCTGTAACGGTTGAGCTGCCTCACGATTTCGATCTTTTCTGATAGTATGAAATATTCGCTTTCCTGCACGTATCTGCTTAGTTCTGTGAGGTTGGGAAGAATTTTTTCGATCTCCTTCCGGATTACCTTCTTCTCGAAATAGGAATCGTCATAGACGGTCTGGGCGGTATCACGGAGCAACCATCCGGCAGTTTCGCGTACGCCACCCTCCCAGTGCAGCCACTTGGAGTATTCGTGATAATACAACCACCCGAAGAATTTCTCTCCCGTCCAGAACCATCCGATTTGATCATGCCATATCCAGGTACTGGAATATAAGTCCTCAAGGCTCTGGGCATAAACCCAACCCATTTGCAGATGATAAATCCAGTTGGTGCCGGATTCGATGTAGAAACCAAAATTTCTCAGGGTCGTATACTGCGGCAGGGTCTTGGTCTTGGCGATCCAAACACGGGCCAAACCGGTTGATGAAGAAGCCGGATCACTCGCGTCCATCAGCGTATACTCAAAGACGTCCTCCCCGATGAATCCTTCCTGAGGAGTGTAGAAATATCTTCCGAGGTTCGGCTGTCCCACTTCTTCTTCCAAACTACCGTATTGCGGGGGTGTCTTGATCTGCACGGTGTAAAATTGTTTCTCGGACGGATCGTCCGGCCCTGCATGATCGTTCTCCAAAAGATCGAAGAACAGGGGCAACTCTTCCGACAGTCGGCCGTAAAAGGGATCGTCGGTCTCCGCAACCGGAGGATCGTTTACCGGCAATACCTTCAAGAGCAAGGTTTGCGTCCGACTGCCCTGATCGTCCGCCAACTTGACCACGAAACTGTCCGTTCCGTTGAAATCCTTGGCCGAAGCGTAGGTGAATGATTTCGAATTCATGTCGAAGGTTCCGTGAGAAACTCCGGCATGGTATTGCAGGACAAAATCATCCCCATCCTCGTCAACCACCTGAAAGTTCGCAGAAAAAGGAACGTCCTCGGTCACGGAATAAGATCCGGGATCAAAGAACGGAACGACGTTATCGGTCCCTAGAACGTAGGGCACGTCATTGACGTCGGTCAGGCGGGCGATGATCGTCTGATTGGTTTCATGAGTGCCATCGGAAACCTGAATGATGACCTCATAGGCGCCGTCGTTGCTTGCATCCGCAGGATATTCATAGTTTTGGCCATGATTAAATTCGAGCAGTCCGTTATGGGCTCCAATCTTGAAAAACTCTTCGTCGGAACCACCCACCACGGTAAACTCGAGATCGGTCGTTTCCGAATCCTTGGCAATCGACTGAACGACAAATTGCTGATTTTCGCGAACGGGAATTTCATAGGGGTTCTTCCCCTGTCCGGTAATGAAGTAAGGTGGAGTTTCGTCCCTGTCCGTTATGCGGACGGTAACGAAATAAGTATCCCCGAGATGATCATCCGCGATACTAATCTGCAATTCATAATCGTTGTCCAAATTTTGATCCACCGGATTTTCGAAATCAAGGACAGCATTGGATGCAACCCGAAGATCATTACTGGCGATCGCAAAGCGGGCGGCGTCCCTCCCGCCAACGATTTGAACCACAGGTGTCTGCATTCCATCCGGATCGGATACTTCGAGCAGAGCAATCAGACTTTCCCCCTCCATCGCATCAAGATAATTTTGCTGACTCGACACGAGAATCGAGGAGGGCTTGGTATCGGGAAGATTCTCCACGATCACTTCGATTTGCACGGGAACGGGATCGGCGTTGTCCTTGTCCCACAAAGTTAGATTCGCAAGGTAAACGTTGTCGGGGAAGAGCGAGTACGGATTCTCGTAATCCGGAGCGTACTTGAAGTACAAGGTTTCTCCTACGATCTTGAACAGAGGATCGCTCGGGTCATCAAGGGTCCATCGCAAAGTCTCGTCTTCGTCCCCATCGTATGCTTCCAGTTTGACGATGGATTTCTTGTTCTCATCGATACGAACGGGGCTTGCCACCAAGGAAATGGGATCGTCCGGCACGGGATGGACGAGTATTTCCACCGCTACGCAATAAAAGGCCCCATTCCCATCATCAACGGTAATAAAGACGTGATCGGTTCCGGATTTGTTTCCATCCGGCATATAATGAAAATCATTGTTTTCCCGAATCTCCGCTTGGCCCATTTCCAGTCCGTGATAAGGGTATACATCAAAGGTCAGACTGGTATCCGAGGTTATTTTCAGTCCAAGATCCTTCAAAGTTGCATTTACGTCCTCGTCAGTTTCGAGAAACAACTCATCCAAATCCGACACTTGGACGGAAGGCAAAATGGGACCGGGCCCAACCTTGATCAGAAATTTCTGCTGATCGAAGGCTCCCCTGTCATCAGTGGCGCGAATCCAGACCTCGTGAACTTGCCCGTCAGCAGGCAAGTGGTCGAAACTAACGTATCCGAACTCGTCGCTGGAAGGGGCGTCGCCTTGGCCAAGGATCGCATGGTCGTCCTTGTAGGCAAAACGACCTGTATCGGGCTCGATCTCAAAAAGATGCCCGTCCGCATTGGGAGAAACACTCAAGGTCACTCCTTCCCTCAGGAGAGTGTCACTTTCCTGATTGGAAAAGGAAACGGATTCGAAAATCTCAAGCACGTTGGCCGGATGATCGATCTCAACGTAATTACGCTGATCCGGATTGATCGAAATTCCGTTCTGGATAAAATCCTCGAATTCCGGAGGATCGTTCGCATCCATAAGATTGACCAGCACAAACTCGGTTGCGCTGGACAAGATGCTTCCATCGATACCCTGAATCGATGCGGTTACAGGAATAATATACTCATGCTTGCTGGCGCCCACTCCCTGAGGATTCTCATAGTCAGGCACTTCGGAAAAAACCAGTTTCCCTCCCGATGCAATGATAACGTCGTCAAAATCCTCCCCGTCCTCATCATCGGATATGGAGAATCGGATGAAATTGGACTTTTTGTCCAAATCGGCAATCCCGACGTGCCTGACGTTACTTCCGAAGTCCAGCATGGTGGGTTTCCAGTTGGGGTCGTCGTCAGTGAATTTGACCCACGGATCCTGGTCCAGATATCTGCTCTGAAAGACATAAACGTAGTCCCCTTGGGAACCCGAAACCAGCACGAACTGATCGGTACTCGAGCGATAGGTCTCGAGCAAATTGGGTTTTTTCATTTTTTGATCATCTTCAAGAACAAAGTCATTTTTACTTTCGGGGAACAATTCAACCGGGGAGTCAAATGCTCCGTCGGATCTCTGGAGCACGAAATATGGCACGTTGGAATCACTGGTCAGATAGATGAAGTCCGTGAAGTGATCTATGGATTCCCGCCGCAGGTCCACTCCCTTGGCGATCACGCCAGCGCCACCGGACCCTGAAAAACCGGTATCCGAAAGACCGTAACGGGCGATCACCTTGAGGGAAAATCCTCCGTGCCCGTCATTGTAGGCAAGATAGATTCCATGTTTTGCAGGTATTAACAAATCGCGGCAAGTGAATGGGTCTCCCAAATTCCCAACCTCGGAAATATCAACTGCCTGAATCTTCCCGATCCCGGAAAAACCTCCGTTGATGCCGGCGGTATTCAGGCCATCGGCCTCCAAGGCCTGAAGAAACTTACTGGGTTCCGCAATTTTGCCCCCGTAAGTAAAGGTGAGGGATCCCTGATTTTCGAGCCATACGACTTCTCCGCTTGGAGAACTTGTAAGGACGAGGTCCAGATCCGCATCCCCGTCGATATCGGATGCAGCAAGATGCTCCGGGCTCTCGGTCAAATGTTCATTCAGAGTGAGCCTTTTGGAATCCACTCCAAATTCCTTGAAGGCAGGGGCGCCGCTTTTGTTTTGGAAAATATGAATGCTGTCGGTCCCGGGGGATGCAACAATCAGATCCACCATCCCGTTGGCATCCAGATCGACTGCGAGAGCCCCTCGGATGTCGGAAATTGCGAAATCCGGGTGAGTGAAGTTGCTTTCTTGATAAAGTTCGAAAAATCCAAGACCGTCATTGAGATAGACCTCGATCTCGTTCCTCTTGAGCACGATTGCATCGAGCGAACCATCGTTATTGAAATCCTCCGAAACCGAAATCCACGCGGATTCTTCTGAAATGGTGGTGAAATCCCCAACCATATTGCCTGAGTACAAGGAATCGGTAGAGTTTTCTTCACGGGTATTGGTTGCATAATAGGCGCCGGTCTCGGTAACTGCAAAGAGGTCTGGATAATCCTTGGAAACGTAATTCTCTCCCTCCACGTCGATTACGTCCAGATCCACCACCAGTTTTTGGTTTTCATAGTGATCATATTCAAAGTTCGTCGATCCGTCCTTGTTTACGAATCTCAGGGAGGAAATCAAGTCGTTGACCTTGATAAGAAAGGTTTCATTTACGTCCGAAGAGACGGATCCGGTGAGAATCTTGAAATCAACTTCGTAAACGTTGTCGAAATCACCATCTCTGGGATTCTCGTAATCGGGTGACCGCTTGAACTTGAAGACGATCCCTTGGGATAGGTTGGACACGACCTCGAAGAGAGCGGCGTCCTTGCCAGACATCATTTCTATCCCCTGCACGGGATAGGCATCCTCCGTCGTGGCATTGATTTCGAAAGGACCGGGATAGTCCTGATGTTCGTCCAGACTGAAATTGGCGTCATTGGATGCGAGCACGGCGGGAACGAATTTAGGCAACTCAATGGTGTTGATCAGGTGAACTTCGTAAAGCTGATTGGTTGAAGGCCCTTTAATCAATCCCCCACTTTCATCCGTCCAGTATTCCGTTGCTCCGATCAAAACTTCGTAGACGTTGTCACCGGAGACGGTGGAGACGTCCTTGGGGTTTTCATAATCGGGCGCTTCCTGAAAACTCAACTCCCCGGTGGATCCGTTCACATCAAACAACCAACCGTCGTAACCTTGAAGTTTGGTGTAGGAAACGAGGGTAAAGTTGTCATCCTTTTCCTCGTTGTCATAGTCCGTTGCATTGATCTCTCCCACAACCAGGCTGGGAGAAAGCTCCTGATAGGCAAAAGCGAAAACGTTTGGCTTGGAAGCGTTGGGCTCGATGAATGCTGGCGGAGTGTCCGCATCCACCAAACCAAGGTGCAAATGAACCGTGCGGGTATTGGTCTCGTCCGAATCAAAAATCAACTCCTTTACGGTTATGGAAAATCTGTATTCGAGGTCGCCTGTGGTCAGGGATACCGGGCTTGCCTTCCCCAGATCGCTGTCTTCGTTCGAGGGCTTGTAGTTCAAATTAGGATGACTTTCATTCCAGTACAAGGTTTTGGTTGGACTCGATGCAGTTGAGAATTGCTTGAACAACTCCGCATCGTCACCGCGTTGGTAATTCACTTGCCAGTAGAAACTTTGCGTAGGGTCGGGTTCGTCAAACAGGTCATCCGCGGAAAGCTCGATGACTTTCAAACTTCCCTCGGGAACCTTGATTATTTTTTCGTAGAGGTAAAGATCGGTGGAATTGGCATCGAACAAAGGATTCACGACCGCCACATTCGGTGGATCCGGAGTGTCCTGAATGTAAAATTCGAGAGTGAAATAAGAGTTCGATTGCTCCACTCCATCGGACAGATTCAAGTCAATTGGATAAAACCCGAATGTGTCGGGTGGTGGCTTGAAGGAAAAGGTCGTATCATTGTTCTCGTAATCAATTTCCACATCATCCGAAATGAAGAAGTATCCCCCGTCGCTCAAAGTTCCGTCAAAAGTCGTTCTGTCATACCCCACGACTTCGATATCTATATTCGAAACTCTTTCCGGATCGTAGATCGATAGATTCAAATCGGAAAATGAGAAACTTGCTACGTCTGCATCTTCGGCTACGATAATCGTGATTTTCTCGTTGGCTAGAGGATCGGAATCCGAAAGCAGTCTGCCATCCGTCGTACGCTTCACTTCCGGAGGTTCGTCAAATTCAAGGAGACGCACGTTTACCTGCACCTCAAGATTGTCCAATGAACCAGTATTGCTTCCTGACACAGTCAATTTGTAATGCGCCCCGATATGATCGGGTGAAAACAGCTCTGCATCGGAGTACTGGGGCTTGGAAAAGGAAAGTAGCCCTGAACTGATGATGAACATGCCATAATCCTCGTCTGATACGGGAACTCGAGAAAAGTTTATGGCGTCCCCATCTTCATCCACGAAATACTCGTACAGATTCCACTTGACGACGTCCGTCACCTCACCTTCGAGAATTTGCAAATTTATGGAGTCTGGAATTTCACCATCGATCTCCTTGAGCTTGGGAGGTTCATTAACGTCGACAAGACTGAAGGCTAGATCGAGCTGGTTGGATTGACCGGTTTGATCCGGAGTATCGTAAACGTATATCGTGGCATTGTATTCCTTCTGGGTCTCATAGCTTTGCGGGCTCTTGAATTCCAGCAAGACGGGATTCTTGCTACTTGCAATCGAGGACCCGTTACTGAACTGATACTTGGTGTTCTGGTTGGTGTTGGGAAGTACCCAGGTAAGGGTGGCATTACTATCTTCGGGATCAGCCGCCTGCAATCGGGCGATGAAAGTCTGCTCTTCGCGAACTTCATTGTCCAATAAAGACACCCCCCAAACAGGATCAAACAATACCGGCGGCTCGTCTTCGGGCACGAGATTGAAATTAAAGAACAACTTGTTGGTCGGGGCCCCATTGTCCCCTCTCTCCCGAACCAGAAGGGTTGCGGTCAATGTACGCATGGTGGGATTTTCGTAGTCCAGTTCATCCCGGCTCCTCAAAAGGGTTAGCTTTCTTACCAAGGAATTGTTGGGGTTATCCGGATCGAGCGTCAGTTCAAAATTTGCTGAACCATCCTCAAGAATCACCGACTCGAAGGTCTCGTTCACGTCGGTGATTTCGTTGAAAGTCAAAATCAAGGCCACCTCACCAGCTGGATGTTCTGGAATAGGGACCTCAAAAGTCGATACCCCCACACCATCGAAGTTCTGACCCATGCCCGTGACGAACTGAACGAAAGGCGGATCGGGTTGTGGCTCGACGATAGCCGTGAAATAAACGGAGGTAGTGGAGTTGCCATCCGTGGGCGATGAACCCACTTCATTGATGAGCATTTCGAAAATTTCCTCACCAGCAAAATCAATGCCCGGGGTGTAGATGATTCGGGGCAAAGGACTGGACTCATAGACAACGGTGCTTCCATTGGCGCCGAATGCGCCTGGAGCAATCCATTCAACTTCGGAGGTTCCTTGATTGGGTTCCTCAAGGGATGGAATACTGCCGTCAGGATCGTAAGCTTGCAGGGCGTAGTAGAGCTGGCCTCCGATGCTCACGGTATTTCCTGACTCGAGGTATTTCACGGAAGAGTCCCACGATTCGTCCTCCCTTGTTCTAATGACTCTCGAATAATTTCCATCACCGGAAACCAATAAAGGAGGCTCTTCCAGATTCACCACCTGAACCTTGAAACTTTGACTTGTATCCGTTTCCTTTCCGCCTTCACCTCCGTCGCGGGCACGAACGGTCACCTCATAAGCATTGTCTCGGTTATCGTCTCTTTTATTTTCGAAATCAGGCACTTTCTTGAAAGTAAAGATACCATTCGAATCGGGGAGGTTGAAGAATTCTGCATCAGGCCCAGTCAGACTGTAAATGATTTTCGCCCCGGGACGCGATTTGGAATTGTCCGGGCGTAAATCCCCACTCGGATGACTGTCCGGATCAGTGGTATTGAAGTCCCACACCAACACACCGTCCGCAACCTCCTGATGTTCCTTAACGATTAAAGATCCTGAGCTAGAGGATCCGTCCGGGAGGGCATCAAAGTCTATGCTCAGGGAAATATGGTCGGCATCATCATTTTGTAAATCGATGGTCACCTTCCAGGTTTCACCTAGTATCGGTTCCTCCTCAGAATTCAACTCATAGGGAGTGAACAAATATTGCACCTTGCCAAAAAGATCAGGTTTGTCGTGCACGAACTTGATAGTGACGTCATCCTCGAAACTGACCGAGCTTTCGTGGGATTGAACGATGGCCGTGTCCTTGAGCAATACCTCGTAAGGATCACCGCTTCCATTGTCGATGGTAATGGTGGACAGATCGGGAAAGTTTTCCACATCCCCGTCGAGATCCGAACCAGGGTCCAGTATTCTCTCAACCCGCCAATAAAACGAACCGTCATTATCCTCTTCTCGAAGAGAAAGGGAAAATTCGTTTACGGCAGGAGTGCCGGAATTGAATTCCTGCAGGGGCTTTGTTTGATCGCTGTTATCCGATCCATCGAGAATCTTTGGTGGATCATTGACGTCGATGATAGAAATGCTTGCGTTTTTGAAGACACTCAGCTCGTCCTTGACCTCCAGTATGACGCTGTAGGTCAAGGTATTGAGGACTTCGTAGTTCGGAACCCCAGATCCGGTCCAAACGACCTCGTACCTTTTCGCCCATCCATGAATGTCCGGGACTTCCTCACTAGGCAACCTGAAGGTATCGACGAGTCTCAACCGGAAGAGATTTGACCCGTCGTTATCCGCTACGGAAGAAATTATTGTGGCGTTGAATTCGTTGGGGGGATCTTCCAAGGGAGGGTTGGCGGCTACCATGTCCGTAAAATCATCATCTTCTTCGAAATCGGAATATTTGAAGTAGTCAGGATCGACCACGATAAGATTCACCCTGCCCACGTCCGATTCCTCGTGAAAAGGAATGCTAATATTGTTAAGACCTCCCACGTAAGTCCAGTCATCGGCATCATCGGCACTGCTGAGATAAAGATCCGGTCTTTGTTTGATGGGCTTGATTTTGATTTCCACCGTACGATTGCTTTCCCCCCCGGTTGTGGTCGCCGTAAAGGTGAACCGCTCATAGCCCTCTGCATTCACAAAAGGGGTGTAGATAATTTTCTCAGGGTCATTCTCATCCAAGCCAACGGTCCCCAAGGAAGGCTGGTGCAACTTGAAAGCTGAATTACCGATCGGCAGTTCTATCTGCTGCAAGCCGGATATTCTATCTCCAGGGTTATTGTTTTTGACCGGTATGGGGTGACTTCTGGGTTCCCCGAAAGCCCTTTCGTCAATTTGATAAACTGCACCCTTTGTCGCGTGATTGAACCTATCGTGAATCTCCTTGCCGGCAAAGAGGTCAAGAAAAAGGCAATGGAACGACAATGCGAATGAAAGCAGTCGCAGGGTTCCTGTGAATGAAATCGGCTTCGACCGGAATTGAGACGAAAGCGAGTTCATCACTCCTCAATCATTGGCTGGCAAACTTGAAATGATGCGTTCAAGGGGTAATTAATTAAGTATTTCCCTGCACAGAGGCATACGCCAGCCTGTCGAACCAACTGGATGATTTTAAAATAAGCATTTATAAAAGGAATCAAATAGTGAACCATTGGGCAAGTTTTGAGTGAGATAATTATTCTTTCGAGTAATCTTTCTTGCCAGCATTCCGATTTTCATAGCATTCTCCGTTCCATGACAGCCCAATCCAATGCCAGGTCCTACTGGAGCGAAAGTCTCAAGATCGTAGGAATAATTCTCTGTATATGGTTTATCGTTTCCTTCGGATGCGGTATTTTGTTCAAGGATTTCCTTGATCAATACTCGATTGGCGGGGCACCGCTGGGCTTTTGGATGGCCCAGCAGGGCTCGATCCTTTGCTTTGTAGCTCTTCTGGCAACCTATGCAAGATCGATGAACAAGCTCGATGAAAAATACGGATTTTCAGAAGAGGAGGAGAACTGATGGACCAGACGATTTGGAACTTCATTTTCATCGGTATCACCTTTGGGGTTTACATTGGAATTGCTATCTGGTCACGGGCCGGATCAACCAAGGAATATTACACCGCAAGCGGGGGAGTTTCTCCTTTTGCCAATGGCATGGCCACCGCGGCGGACTGGATGTCTGCCGCTACCTTCATTTCGAATGCCGGGGGGAAATCCGCGGCCGGGAAAGGGGGCACCAAAATACAGATGTGCGGGTCCGGG
>JAYOWQ010000050.1:0-10767 GCA_038152055.1 Opitutales bacterium
GAGTTACACCGATTACAGTCTATTTACATCAAATCCCGCATTCACTGCGGATCTGGCCAACCTGTTTAATACCCTTACTGGCTATACCCGTAAGCCAAATTTCAAAAAGCTTCTGGTGGCTCCCTTCAATCTCCATGCTGAGATGATCCGTAAGATCAAGGAGGAAACCACTGCGGCGCAAAAGGGAAAGGATGCACGAATTGTGATCAAGGTAAACTCCCTGATCGATCCGGATGCGATTCAATCCTTGTATGAGGCATCCAAGGCAGGTGTGAAAGTGGATTTGGTTGTGCGTGGTATTTGTGGTTTGGTGCCGGGAGTAAAGGGATTGAGTGAAAACATTACCGTTCGCAGTTTGTTGGGCAGATTTTTGGAGCATAGCCGGGTTTATCATTTTCAAAATGCTCCAGTCGGTAAAAGAACTTACCTGGGGAGTGCGGACTGGATGCCACGTAATTTTTTCCGTCGGGTGGAAGTTGTGTTTCCGATTGAGGATAGCGAGATGGAAAAAGATGTGATCGAAACGATGAACGGCTTTTTAAAGGACAATGAATTTGCCACCGAGTTGAAGAGTCGGGGAAATTATGTTTCCGCTCCCAAGCGGGGACGCAAGCCATTCGCATTGCAGGATCATTTGGTGGAGCAGTCGATCGATGCGACCACCCGAGAGATGGAAACTTTGCGTTTAGGAAGAGCCTCGGGAAAACCCGAAGACCAAAGCGAAGGAGACTAGAAATACTCCTAGTCCGATTACCGGATCCCGCGACAGGCAGAGAAGCAAGCCTCCTACCAAAAGAATCGGGGCAAGAGGACGTTTCCAGTCAAATTTCATGGAATCAGTTTACCCGAAATGGGATTTCCAGACTAGAGGAAAATGAGCCACCAGGGGGGCGGCCCAAGTTGCCGGCGGAACGGGCGACGCTGAGAACAAGGGCATCGAGGGCGGAATTGCCCGATGAACGCGTAATCACAGGTTGGAGCAGGGAGCCGTCCGAAGCAATGCGGAAGCCCAAATGAGCGACTCCACCACTTGAGAGTTCGGTTCGGGCAAGCAGGCTTTGCCAGACTTGCTCAAGCCTGGATTTAACTCCTGCAAGGTATTGATTGATGACGCTGGGAGAGACGTTGGAAGTGTTCAGGGAAGGAGAGCTTACAACTAGCGGAGCGAGTTTGAAATCGTTGGGATTGATCTTGATTTTGACCGGACTGGGATTGAGTGGAGTTTGTTTTGGTGGAGGTAATGCATGATCCTTACGAAACTGGTCAAAGGAAATCTTTTTGGGTTGGGGTTGCTGAACGGCTTGTTTTGGGGCTGGTTTGGGTGTCGGGGTTGGTTTTTTAACGATTGGCTTGGGCTTGGGGGCAGGCTGTTGAACTTGTGGTTTTGGACTTGGTTCGGGCGGAGTCGGTCGGACTTGGGGTGGTGCGGGTTGCGGGGGAGAGTACGCTAACTCGAAAACGTGGGTAATTTCTGGATCTTCCTCACAACTTGGAATGATCCCGAAAAAGAAAAGGCCAAGGCCAAGGACAATATGGCAAACGAGAGCTATGCGAAAGACGCGTCCTTCTCTCTGATTCATTCCCAGCATACTTGTTTATCCATCACCTGATTTATCAACCCGTGTAGTGACCATACATGATCACCATTCAATGATTAGCGACCGGATGCTCGGAAATCAATCACCAAGCAGCTTATTGAGAAAATCCTCAATCCCTTGACGATATTTTTCTCCCCCGATTTCCGGAAGATCATTGTGGCCAGCATCATCGAATTCCAAAAGTTTTTTGGGTTCGGGCAAGGCATTGAACAAGCGCTTTCCATGGCGAAAGGGTACAATCTCATCCTTGTGTCCATGAATGAGGAGCGAAGGCGTACTAATGGAGGGAGTTCTTTGTAGATTGCGGAAACGATCCCAGGGAAGCACTGCGGTTTCGGTAACCGTACGGAAGGCAGAGATGAAAGGGGTTTCGAGGATAATGCCCGCGATTTTTTCCTTCTCGGCAAGATAGCAGGTTGGTCCGGTCCCGAGGGATCTTCCCCATGGCACGATCTTCTTGGCGGGAATATGCAAACTCTCGGTCAAATGTTGAAAGACTGAATCGATGGCATCGTAACATCCCTGCTCTGAAGGTTTTCCCGAACTGAGTCCGTAACCCGGATAATCATATGCAAAAACGGACCATCCATCCGCTACCCATGCCAAGAGAAAATCCTCAATCTTACCAAGATCCTCCGCATTGCCGTGACTGTAGAGAAGGGTCAACCCTTTCGGGTTTTCAGCGTACCAATGCTTGCAGGCAATCTTGATTCCATGGGTGGATTCAAGAAAGAAAACTCCTGCATCAGTTTCATAGCTTGGTTCTTTGGGTGCTGGGAATAAGATCCGGTCTGCGAATATCCAAGCGTAAAAACAGAGAAGCAGATACAGAACGCCAGCGATCAGGGCCATTTTGGCCCAAGGAAAGCGAAATAGTTCGTCGAGCATCGTAGTGGATGCAAAAGCGTAAATGTCGAGGAAGTCCATTCTAATGTAGCCCTATTATTGAATTTGCGCTAATAAAGAGCGATGAAAATTTGTTGTATTGGAGCCGGTTACGTAGGTGGTCCCACCATGGCGATGATTGCCCATAAGTGCACCGATGTTGAGGTCACAGTGGTGGATTTGAACGCGGATCGCATCGCCGCATGGAATTCCGGCGACCTTCCTGTCTACGAGCCCGGTCTGGAGGAGATTGTTTCCCAAAACCGAGGTAAGAACTTATTTTTCAGCACTGAGGTGAATGACAAAATTCGCGAAGCGGACGTCGTTTTCATAAGCGTGAACACTCCTACCAAGGATTACGGTTCGGGGTCCGGTCAAGCGGCGGACTTA
This sequence comes from Opitutales bacterium, assembly GCA_038152055.1. Taxonomy (GTDB): domain Bacteria; phylum Verrucomicrobiota; class Verrucomicrobiia; order Opitutales; family Seribacteraceae; genus Chordibacter. The sequence goes on from JAYOWQ010000050.1 coordinate 2,874, forward strand.
CGCTTTGTGGAATCCTGCGCCCGTGGAATCGCCCATGCCGGAGGTGGGGATAAGATTGTGGTGGAAAAATCCACCGTGCCGGTACGCACTGCCCAGATGGTCAAGGAAATCCTGGATTCAGCCGACAATGGACACAGTTATCAGGTAATATCCAACCCTGAGTTTCTTGCTGAAGGTACGGCGATGACCGACCTGGAAAGTCCTGACCGCGTTCTTATTGGTGGAGAAACTTCACCGGCTGGACAGGCGGCTGTGGAAAAAGTGGTCGGTATCTACGCCCACTGGGTACCGAGAGAGCGGATTATTACCACCAATTTGTGGTCATCCGAGCTCTCGAAATTGACTGCGAATGCCTTTTTGGCGCAAAGGATATCGAGTATCAATGCAATATCCGCATTGTGCGAAGCAACCGAGGCAAACGTGGATGAAGTGGCCCGCGCGATCGGAACCGACAGTCGGATTGGACCCAAGTTTTTGAAGAGTTCGATCGGGTTTGGGGGATCTTGTTTTCAGAAAGACATTTTGAACCTCTGTTACTTGTGCCGCCATTTTGATTTGCCCCAGGTGGCGGATTACTGGGAACAGGTCATTCGGATGAACGAGTATCAAAAGGAACGGTTTGTCACACGCCTGCTCGATTCCATGTTCAATACCGTATCCGGCAAGCGAATCGCCATTCTTGGCTATGCATTTAAGAAAGACACCAATGACGCCCGTGAATCCCCCGCCATCGGCATTTGTGGGCGCCTGCTGGAGGAAAAAGCAAACCTGGCTATCTTTGATCCCCGGGTAACCAAGGATAGTATTTTGTCTACATTGGGATGGTCCGTGGAAGATGCTGAGGGGAGGATTGAGTTTTGTTCTTCCGCGGAAGAGGCATGTGATCAATCGCATGCCATTGCCTTGCTTACCGAATGGGACGAATTCAAGGATATGGATTATTCTTCAATTTATGAGAGTATGCACCAACCCGCTATCCTCTTTGATGGCAGAAACCTGCTTGACCTCGAAGACTTGAAAAAGATTGGTTACCGCGCCCACGGCATCGGCCGAGCTTAAAAAACAGGTTGATTAAACAAGCGATTCCCGGTTTGGCCGGCCGCTGCGTTTGCTTGCCTGATCGAGTACTCCGTTTAAAAATTTACGGGAATTGTCGGAAGAGAAGTCCTTGCTTATTTCCAAGGCCTCGTCGATTACGACAACTGGGGGTACGTCCAGTCGGTAGAGGATCTCGTAGATTCCCATTCTCAATATGGCAAGGTCGGTTTTGGCAATCCGAGAAAATTCCCAGTTTGCCACAAGTTCGTCAATCAAGGAGTCGATGGATTCAAGTTTAGCAAGAATGCCGTCGACCAATTCAATGGCGTAACTGAAGTAGCCCTCATTCTTTTCCAATCTTTCAAGAAACTCACGGAGGTCCGTCGCTAGATCATCTGGGGGATTAAGTTCCCATTGATAAAGAAACCGGAAGGCAGCTGTACGATTTTGTCTCCGCTGACTCCAATCCGGATTAACCAGCAAGTCTAAATCCATTTTTGTCGAAGACTGGCCATTTCCAGAGCGGCATGGGCAAACTCGCGCCCGCGATCCAAATGCCCGGTGATCCGTTCTTCCGCAGTTATTGTGTCGTCCGTGACCACAATCCCATTGATGATTGGCAGACGGTGACGTAGAACGAGGGACTGAATGGCGTGACCCGTTGATTCCGCGACCAGGAGATGGTGCGAGGTTGAACCCTTGATTACCACGCCCAAACCAATGAGACAGGTAAAACGCCCACTCTCCGCGAGAAGGGAAAGTCCTGCAGGAATCTCATGAGATCCGGGTACTCTTTCGATGATCAGATCCGCAGGTTTGCCATGTTCCTGTAGAATTTCCGTAACACGATCGAGCAAGGATTGAGTCAGGGATTCGTTAAAGCGTGAGCAAACAATCCCGAAAGTGAAGGGGGAGGGATCGATGACCGTAGCTGCGGGATAATCGGTGCTCATGTTTTGTAATCAGGAAAGGAGGGTGCGCTCCACAATTTCCAATCCGTACCCTTCCAATCCAACCACACGGCGGCGATCCCGCGTGAGCAGGCGTAGTTTTTTAATACCCAGGGCGGCGAGTATCTGAGCTCCAATCCCATAGTCCCGAAAATCCATTTTTCCGGGGTTGAGTTCGGATCCAACCATTTCCTCCGCATCTTTTCGCCGTGGTTCAAGATAGATCAAGGCTCCGGATTTGTTTTTGACGATGGCTTGCATGGCCTCCTCGATCCCACTGCCTGAACGACCTTTGGTACTGAGACCCAGGGCATCGGTAAGAACGTTTGCAGACTGAACTCGCACAAGAGTGGTGGTGCGTTTTGAAATTTTGCCGAGGGTCAGAGCATAATGAATCCGGCGGTCGAGTACGCTAGAGAAGACGTGCAGCTGAAAAGCGCCGAATTTAGTGGGGAATTCAGACTCGCTTACTTTTTTGATCAACCGTTCGCGCTGATGACGATATTCGATGAGCGAGGCAATGGAGATTAGTTTCATGCCCCACTTCTTCTTGAGCTTGCGAAGATCGGGCAGACGGGCCATGGTGCCGTCCTCCTTGAGAATCTCACAGATCACACCGCTTGGATGAAGTCCGGAAAGAGAGGCCAGATCGACTGCAGCTTCGGTATGACCAGCCCTCTCCAAGACTCCGCCCGAGCGGGCTCGCAAGGGGAAGACGTGACCGGGTTGAACAAGATCTTCGGGGTTTCCCTCCGGATTGGCCAGTATCCGAATCGTAGACGACCTATCATAGGCGCTGATTCCGGTCGTGATTCCCACCGCCGCATCCACGGATACGGTGAAGTCCGTCCGTTGAGCCTCGCGGTTGTGCGGTACCATGCTCGATATGCCTAGCTTCTTGAGTTGATTGCTCAGAAGGGGGACGCAAATCAGACCACGGGCATGCGCAATCATGTGGTTGATCGATTCGGGAGTTACCTTGGAGGCCGCCATGACTAGGTCTCCTTCGTTCTCACGGTTTTCATCGTCGGTGACTATAACCATGCGTCCACTGGCAATGTCTGAAATTGCGTCTTCCACGGAATCAAACCCGGGATTTTGAGATTTAGGCATGATCAAAAGAACTGAGGTTGAAAATTCAGACTAGCTGGAATGAAAAAATCCTCAACCCTAATTCCTGCTTGAGGATCAAAGATTCAGATGGACTGAGGATTTTCGAGCAAGGCAAGAAAACCGGACTCATCAAGCACCGGTACTCCAAGTTCTTGCGCTTTGTCCAGTTTCGATCCCGCCCCTGGTCCGGCCACAAGATAATCGGTGCGCTTGCTGACGCTTGAAGATGACTTCCCTCCAAGCGACTCGATGCGAGCGCCTGCTTCTTCACGGGTCATTTGACCGAGGGAGCCGGTCAGAACAAAGATTTTACCAACCCAAGGAGTCCCAGCGGATTCATCGATCCGCAATTCCGGTGAAACTCCAAAACTGGCAAAGTCAGCGATCAGGCTATGATTTTCCGGATTCTCAAAAAATCTCACAATGCTGAGGGCCATGATTTCTCCAATCCCATCGATTTCGACCAAGGCCTCCATGGAAGTTGAAGCCAACTTGCCCAGGGAGCGGAAAGTCCGGGCAAGATCCTTGGCCACGGAGGCGCCCACCCCCTTGATGCCCAGGGCGCAAATCAGCCGCCATAGTTCCCGATCCTTGCTTTCGGCGATCGAACGGATCAGGTTCTCCGCGGATTTTTCCGCAAATCCCTCCATGGAAAGGGCTTGTGCCATGGTGAGGCGGTAAAGATCGGATGCTCGTGAGACCAGATTTTTTTCTACGAGTTGATCGACCACGGCTTCACCCAGATGATCAATGTCCATGCATCCGCGGGACGCAAAGTATCTTATCCTGCCTTTGACCTGTTCCGGGCATGTTGAATTCGGGCATCTCCAAGCCGCTTCACCCAGTTCGCGAACAAGTTCCGTTTGGCAGGAAGGACAGGAACTGGGAAAGGTGAAAGGAGCGCTTTCCAACGGTCTCTTGGATAGGACGACTTCCACGACCTGCGGAATGATTTCTCCCGCTTTTTCCACGATTACACAGTCCCCGATACGTATATCCTTGCGTGAAATTTCGTCGGCATTGTGCAGGCTCGCACGGGATACCTGAGTGCCCGCAAGCTGGACCGGAGACAACCATGCGACCGGAGTGATCGCTCCGGTTCGTCCAACTTGAAGACCGATATGCTCGATGGTGGTTACCTGTCTTTCGCTCTCGAACTTGTATGCAATCGCCCAGCGGGGAGACTTGGCCGTGGAACCCGCTCCCACTTGCTGGGCAAATGAATCAAGTTTTATCACGGCTCCATCGGTCGGATATCCGTATCCGTGACGCATTTCCTCGAGTTCGACGATGCACGCCCACGCATCCTTGGCATGAGTGACTTTTCGAAAATATTCAATTGCTGGAACTTTCCATTCAAGCAAGGCCTGATGGAACTCGGAGAGGGTAGCGAAATGATTCATTGGTTCGCAGGCGCCCAGTCCGTAGAGAGCGATTTCCAACTTGCGGCGTTTGGCTTCCTTGGGGTCGAGTAATTTTACGGTTCCTGCAGCGAGGTTACGGGGATTCGCGTACTGGGGAAGGTTCTTTTGTTCACGTTCCTTGTTAATCCGTTCAAATTCGACGTGGCTCATGTAAATTTCACCACGGATTTCAATCAATTCAGGGATCGAGGAACCGTGAAGTATTTGCGGAAGACCTTCGATATGGAGAATATTCCGGGTCACGACGTCCCCCTCAACTCCATTTCCACGCGTGGTGGCGGTGATGAGTCGCCCCCTTTCATAGGTCAGGGAAATGGCAATCCCGTCGATTTTGGGTTCAACGACGTAGGCGAGGTGATCCGTTCCAAAAATTCTCTGCAAACGCTGATCGAATTCAAAGAACTCATTTTCATCGTAGGTGTTGTCCAGACTGAGCATGGGCTGGCGGTGGCGATGAGATGAAAAGGACTCGAGGCGGTCGTCACCGACATCCAGCTTCCTATCCGACTGGTCGTCCAGAACAGTATCTGCAAAAAGCCCCAGCGGATCGAGCTCTGCCCGAAGGTTGTCCAGCTCGCGTTTTTTCTGATCGTATGCCTGGTCGGATATTTCCGGCTGGGCAAGACGGTAATAGAGCTCGTCATGCCGTTTTATCTCGGCCCGTAATTCCTCGAGCCGTTGAGATTTTTCTTTCTCAGATTTTGACATGCTTACGCCTGACTCAGGCTCGAGCATGCCCTTTCCATCCGGTTAAGCGCTTCTTCGAGCAGGCTGCGGGAACAACCAAGATTGAGCCGGAGAAAGCCCGGCGCCCCAAAGTCGCTGCCATCGGAAAGTCCTACTCCATTTTCCTCAAAAAAACGGTGAGGCTGATCGGTGTTTAACTTTCGGGCATCCATCCAGAGTAGATAGGTGGCGCTGGGAGAGTAAGGGACAAGGCCGGACATGGCCTGTAACCTTGACCATGCGTAATCCCGGTTGGCTCGTAAGTAAGCAAGCAGGGACTGGCGCCATTCTTCGCCGTGCCTGTAGGCGGCTTCGGCGAGATGGAAGCCCATGGTGGCCGGGTCGGGCACAATACCGGCCATGGCTTTTTTGAATCGGATACGAAGATCCGAATTTGAGATGATCGCAAAGGAACATCCGAAGCCCGGCAAGTTGTAAGTCTTGCTGGGGGCCATTAGCGTGATGGTATGTTCGGCGATTTCCGGATTCAGGTTTCCCATGGGTAGGTGCCGCATATCCGGCTCGAGTAAAAGATCGCAATGAATTTCGTCCGAGCAAATGAGCAATTCCCGATCCATGGCCCACTGGGAAAAACGAAGGAGTTCCTCTTTGGTGAAAGCAGTTCCAACGGGGTTGTGTGGATGGCAGAGCATAAAAAGATCCCCCGGTTGGGTAGGGGTATTTTCCATCAGCTCAAAATCCATGGAAAACCGGCTTCCTTCCAGTTTGAGAGGAAGATGGGTGCACGAAAGATCGAAATTTCCCGGGGCCGAGAGAAAGGGCGGATAGACGGGAACGTGGGTAAGCGCCTGATTGGCCCTGCCTTGTTGCATGCGGCAACAAACGTTTAGGGCGCAGACCATTCCTGGAAGCCAGACCAACCAATTCGGGTCAATTTTCCACCCATACAGGGATTCACAGTGATGCCTGACCGAATCAATCAGTTCTGGGTGAGCCTTGGCGTATCCATAGTTTCCAAAACCGGCCTCCTCAAGGGCAGTCTCGATAACTGCGGGGGGAGCTCGAAAATCCATATCCGCCACCCACAGGGGGAGAACGTCCCTGCCTTGGTATTTGCCCCACTTGAGGCTGGGTCTATTCCGGCGGTCCGGATAGTCGTCAAACCAGGATTGAACGCTCAATCAGATGCCCCATCGAAGTTTCAATCATATCTACCGCCAGGAGTGCAGATACTTGACGGTGAAGTAATTCACTTCCGCCTCAAAGGCGCGTTGGTACTCGAAACTGAATCCATGAGTAACGTCGAACCACCATGTTATTCCTGCATCGGCAGTGAACTCATTTTCGCCAAACTCGGACCATAATCCAAAGAACCGACCGCCTAAATTCAGAGAAAGTGAATCGGAAAACTGAACTTCTGAACCGATGAGCAGGCTCCAGGTCAACCCATCATCTGCGAGTCTGATGGGTCTTTCGTCATCCAGATAACCGATGCCGGCTCCGAGATAGGGAGTCAGGCGGGCGGAAGTTCCACCAATACCACTGAAATGAGCGATATAATCCAATCCCAGGTTCCATGAGGTTGCGTCGGAACCGTTGTTTTCCATTGCCCCGTAATCCAGATAAATTCCAATATCGGATTGGGAATTATTAGGGGCCTGAGCGGTAAGGCGGAAGAAATCTCCTTCGCTGTCATCGGATGAACTTTCGGCCATACCGTATCCGAAACCAAGGAAATACGAACCGATGCGAGACTTCCCGCTGACAACAAAGGCTGAAAGAAAAGATATTGTACCAAAAATGAAAAGAATCTTCATGGTTCTCATGAAATCAACACCCATGATTGCGTCAATCGACAACTCAGGTTCATCATAAAAATTTAAAGCCCGTTGCACCTGCCTCCCTCTTGGCTAAAAAGTCTCGAGAAAAGAAGAGTGGATAGCGAGACCAGACCGACGGAAAACCAAGCCACACCCTCATAACCCAGAATCCCAAGTAGCCAGTAACCTAAAAAGGGAGCAAGGGCGCCCCTGAGTCCGGTCAGGGCGACGTGAGCTCCCATGTATCTTGCCTCCATTCCCCGAGGAGCAAGTTTGGTGACCCACAAACTCCAGGCGATTTTTGATCCTCCCACACCGACTCCGGCCAAGGTTGCTCCGATGGATACCCCGATGAAACTTTCCGAATGGAAATAAACAAGCGTAGCGGATATCAGGAGCAGGTTTAGGACAATACGGTAGGAAAGAAACCGTGCCCGGTCGAACAATTCACCCCAGAGTCTTGAGCTGAGAATTCGGGCGATGGAAAAGGCTACCACCGTTACCAGGGCGATTTGCTCATTGGTCAGGTTGAGGGCGCTGTCTCCTCCCAAGTATTCGATCCTCAATGGAAGTGTCATAATGATGCCCATTCCCATAATCATCCATGCAAGAAGCATGCTGGCAAAAAGGCGGTCCTCCCGGAGGAGCGCGAAGCTATCCATCAGTCCATGGGTGCTCTTGCCTTTTTCGATTGGATCAGAGGGGATAAGAAAAAGAGCGACCGAAGAGCCAAGGGCGACCAGTCCCATGATCCAGAAAATAAACCCAGGGTCAGCGGATTGGCCATCTAGGTAACTGCCGCCGACGTAGGAAAGAATCATTCCAATTAGGGCAGAGACGATAAAATTCCAGGACAGCCGCT
>JAYOWQ010000051.1:0-10175 GCA_038152055.1 Opitutales bacterium
GGTTCTTTAAGGCTTTGCGGAAGAATTTGTCAGGAGTCTGTATAAAAATTCCGGCTCCATCTCCTGTTATTGGGTCGCATCCGCAACCACCGCGGTGGTCCAAATTAACACAGATTTCAAGTGCACCTTGTACAATATCATGAGACTTTCGTCCCTTCATATCTACTATTAATCCAATGCCACAGTTCTCATGCTCGAACTGAGGGTCGTATAAACCTTGTTTGTGAGGGATAGTCATGGTTTAAGAAATATTTAAAAGCTCTATTTTTTCAAAAAGGAAGATACATTTTGCGCCATGCAGATACACGGTCAAGGCAGAAGGATTGCGTTGACACATCACAATATAATCAATGGTTGGGTTTTATTAATACATATTCCCGTGCGTTTTCTCGATTAGTGAAGATTCGCTAATTATCTAACTTGCGGTTAGGTAAGATTGCATTAAAATGGTGAGGATGAAAATTAGAGCATTTCTTAAACCTCACTGCGGATGGAGTATGGGGGTCAGGGCTATCATGGAAAAATATTCACTTGAATTTCAGGATTTGGACATCATCAACAATCCGGACCTTTTTCAAGAAATGGTAGACTTAACTGGTCAAACTAACCAACCTTGTGTAGAAATTGATGGAGTTATGCTGACAGACGTTAGTGGCGAAGAAGTTGAAAATTATCTTGTTACAAACAGCCTTGTTGTTTCTAGTGAGGACAAACCTAATGCACCTATCGATTCCGCCTGCTCTGACGAAGAACATCGTCGGATGGCTGAAGAAAGCTCAACTCCCATCAGATTCTTCTAAATTATTTATATTATGAGTTATGTCGTTACAGAAAAATGCGTAGATTGTAAGTTCACCAGTTGTGTATCAGTTTGCCCAGTTGATGCATTTCACGAACTGCCTGACCGCCTTTACATTAACCCCGAAACTTGCATTGATTGCAACGCCTGCATGGACGAATGCCCGGTTGAAGCCATTTACCCGGATATGGATGTTCCCGAAGAACTTCAGGAATGGATAGAGCTTAACGAAAAAGCTGAAGAGTATCCACAGTTGGTTGGTCAGAAGGATGCACTGAAAGGACCCAAGTGCGTAGATCCTGACGCTGATCAATAATTATCCCTAACGGAATTTGCTTATTTCTAAATCTCATATACTTAACGTTAAGCATCACTGAGAGTTGTTTAACCAAATAATTTTGTTGCAAGAAATTGGAAGGAATTACAAATTGGTATTGCCCTATGAAAACTAAATTTTCAGTTTCTTACCTTAAGCATAACTGCGAATCACCCATTTCATTTTCAACTAAGGACAAGGACTTTTGCCTCGTCAGACTGAATTCGAATGCAACTCTAGACACTCACTCAGGATTCATTTCCAGTGGCAGAAACTCTTTTTATCTAAAGAATGCGTTTTCGGAATTAGAAATCCGATCCTGTCAAAACGATGAAAAGTTGAATTACGACCTCTTTTCATTTTCTGGTTCTGATGCTTTGAAAATCATCCGCATGTCCAATGTGGACTTTGACGTATTGCTTTCACCTTTGCATGCCCATTTTGCGGATAGTCTTTTCGGCAAGATTAACGCTGAATTAAAATCCAAGAATTCCGAGTGGAAGAAAGTAGTTCTCGCCTACACCCTTGAAATGCTGTCCAAGCTATTAAGACTGTCGAATTCTGGTCTTTCCGACTTCATTCCTGACCACTCCCAAAAACTTAGAGATTTACGAGCTGAAATTCATGAAAATTACTCCAAAATGTGGAGAATAGAGGACATGGCGAATAGGATGGGATTGTCCCCCAGTAGATTTGCCTCCCTGTACAAAAACGAATTCAAAATCAGCCCAACTGAAGATCTGATCCAGACTAGAATCGATCAATCCAAAAGGATGCTATCTGAATCAAAGGTAAGCATTAAAAAAGTCTCTGCGGCATGCGGATTTGAAAGTGTACATTACTTTCACAGGGCTTTCAAAAAAAGATCCAATGTTACCCCCAAGCACTTTCAAAACAAGCAACTTGCCAATGAAGGTTCAGTGTTGGTCACCGAAAGACACTTTTCTTTGGATCGCCTTACCCAACAAGCTGAATACTCTGGTGTAATTGAATTTGTAAATGGAGAGATTAGATTCCATGGCAATACGGATCACGTATCCTCTCTACTAGGTTATAAACCTGAAGTATTAAGGGAGGAACCCTTTACCTCTTTCATTCATCAAGATGATCATGAAATTGCCAAAACAGCTGTTGATAAAATTCTTTCCAACAAAAACGTACTGGATTTAACTATAAATCTAATTCACAAAAACGGCCAAAAGATTCAGGTTAATTTTTCCGCTTTGCTCAAAGGCAAAAATTGGTTTTGGTTCATCAAAAACGATAAACCCACACTCGTTAACTAAATTTAACCTTTTCTCAGGGAATCCAGCGAAAATTACCTGCTCCTTGCCCGCTAACTTGTTTTTCAGCACCTCCATCCACGGCAAAACGGATGTTTTCCAGGGACGAACTGTAGCAACGAAATGAGGTTGTAAAGGGAATCGTTTTTTCCCAACCGGAACTGAGGTTCTTGAATTCGTGAAAAATCTTTGGTGTTCTACCTTCGTCACTGATAATCAGACGGTCGATCGGACCAATCGCCGCTAAAGTAAGCATGCGTTCTGCACTGACAGATTGTACAAGGTTCTGCTCCAGAATATTTTGGGACGAAGCTATGGATTCGGTTTCTCGCACACTTGGAGCAGATGTATGCTCGATTGAACCTTCGGTGGCATTCGGGTCTGGACTTTTTGAGATGAAAATTATGGCTATTACAACCAGCAAAAAGCCGACCAGTGACAAGGATACGAGCATCAAGTTTGGAGAGAGAAAACTTCTGCCAGGTTTATTTGTGGAATTTGAGCTTACAGTAGGCTGATCTCTTTTAACTTCGTTTGCATCATGATTAGAAATAGTCCCCAGAGGTTTTTTGGCGGATTTATTCTGGGAAACTCCTAATTCAAGACTTAAGTCAGAAACTGCGGATTCTGGATCTATTCCAAGAAAACGGGCATAGACACGAATAAAACCCCTAAGATAAACCTCGGGTAGCTTTAAATCAAAATTCCCGGATTCGAACGCTGACAAATAATCTCCTCGTATCTTTGTTGATTCCGATGCCTCGCGTATGGAAATCCCCTTTCGATTTCTAGCTTCCTCCAATTTTTGTCCGATTGCCATTGCTTGTTTCTTTTAAATCAAAATTTCAATTAAATCATTACAGGGCAAGATGAGAATTGATAATTATTACATATCAAGAAGAATTTCTCGTCCCTGGCCAGGAATATCCGGACCGACGACTCCTCTCTCTTCCAATTCGTCCATTATCCGTGCCGCTCTATTGTAACCAATACTTAGTTTTCTCTGCAGGTTGGAAGTCGAGGCCCTTTTGGTTGTGCGAATAATTTCAATGGCTTTTTTGAGCATTGGATCATCGTCAGAATCATGATCACCTAAACCAAGCACCTCATCTTCTCCGGCTGACTCAATTTGCTGTCGAACCTCTTCAATGATTTGAGGAGGACCATTTACCTTCAGGTAATCGACGATTCCGTTAATCTCATCATCGCTAACGAATGCACCTTGGGCTCTCATAAAAGCAGCGCTCCCCGGAGGAATGAAAAGCATGTCCCCCTTCCCTATTAAAGATTCCGCGCCCTTGCCATCTAGAATTGTTTGACTGTCTCGATAAGAGGCAACTCGAAATGATATCCTGCTAGGCAAATTAGCTTTTATAACACCGGTTATGACGTTAACGGATGGTCGCTGAGTAGCTATAATCAGGTGAATTCCCGCAGCTCTAGCCAATTGAGCAAGGCGAGCAATTCCAGTTTCGACGTCAGCCTGCGCAACCATCATCAAATCTGCCAATTCATCAATAATACAAACAATGTAGGGCAACTTGTTTTCGGGAACCTCCAAAGCATCATCATCTCTTGGAACTTGGATGGAGGACAAGGCCGCCCTTTCTTCGGCCGTCATTTCAGCATCCAATAATTGAGCTTTTTCCTTTTCTTGCTTGTCTTTAAGGATTTTCGCATTGAAGCCAGCAATGTTACGGACGCCAATTTTTGAAAAAATTTGATACCTGCGCTCCATTTCAGCCAATAACCATTTCAAGGCACCCGGAACTTTTTTGGGCTCTGTTACTACGGGTATCAACATATGAGGCAGATCATTGTAGACTTTCATCTCAACAATTTTGGGATCAACCATTATGAATCTTACGTCTTCCGGGCTGGAATGGTAACAAAGCGAAGCTATGATTGCATTTATACATACCGTCTTTCCCGATCCCGTTGAACCAGCGACGAGCAAATGAGGCATCTTGGTCAAATCTGCAACCAATGGCCTTCCGCTTGCTTCTTTACCAAGAACTATGGGGATTTCTGCATTTGCTTCAGCCCAAGCTTTCGATTGCAAGATCTCCTTGAGGCAGACTGGGGCAGCCTGAGCATTTGGCACCTCAACTCCAACGCATCCCTTGCCCGGGACCGGAGCCAGTATTCTTACGCTTTCAGATCTTAAGGCCATGGCCAGATTCTTATCGAGATTGGCAATCTTTTCGACACGAACACCAGCAGCTGGATGGATGTCATAACGAGTAATTACAGGACCTGTATGAACTTCCCCCAAATCTACTTCAATTTTAAATTCCGCGAGAGTATCTTTCAATCTCCTTGCCTTCACCATATGATCCTCATCTCCGTTGGAAGCTTCTTCCGGAGGCTCCATCAAAAGATCAAGAACAGGAAAATGATAATCGCCCTTTCTTTCAGGGAATAAATCGGTTGCTTTTTCCGTTTTTTCAGCACGAACTACTTTAAACCCGTCAAGAGAGTCACTTGACGACTTGTTAACTTCCCCTTTCTCGGTTTTAGTAAAACTTGCCTGATCATCCGTAATCTCGTTTTCTGATAAATTTTCACTTTTATTGTTTTCCTCTATTTTTTCCTTCGGCTCTTCAGTCAAAGAAATTTCACGTGTTGGAGATAACTTAGAAGAGGTTGCATTTTGTTCGTTTGAATTACCTTGTTTTGAAACATCACCGAATAAAGGATCCTCAACCTGTTTCGGGGACAAGAAGGATCCAATCCGTCCCGCCCAAGTGCTCTTTGCTGCATGTTGACCATGAAATTCTTCACCGATTGAATTTTGCTTTGAAGGTCTGGTCTGATTGGCAGTTTGAACGTCATCATTATTCCAAAAAGCAGAAATCCCTTTTATATCGGAAATGAATTTTTTCCACTTTTCCAATCTAATAGAAATAAGAATCCATATTGAGAAAACGAGAACGACTATTGCTAAAATCCATGCACCCGCTTCCCCCAACCAAATTCGCAAATATCCGTGAACACGATTATCATGATCACTTATGGAAGTGAACCCTGAAAACATAAATTTTCCAAGAATGCCACCCGTTCCATAATCAAAAATGGTGTTCTCTGAAAAATGATCCTTCTGATTGTTAGTCGAACCGAACTCTACTAAATCAGCTACCAAGGACAAACAAACAGCCAAAAGCGCCAACGGTAATATTCTTTGAATTTTCTGTTGCATTGAAGTCGGCTTGAAACACAACCAGCTTGCGATAGCAAAAATTAATGAAACTAACCATGCCGATATCCCAAGCAGGGCAAATAACCAGCGACCTGTGTAGACTCCGACTCTTCCTAGTTGAGGATCTTCACCGGTCGCTGGGAAAAAATGATAATTCCTTGGGTCATAATCAATCATGGATACCAAAAGAAAAACCGCCATGAACCCATACAACAATCCAACACTCAGGTTTGAGGAAGGTTTAACCCGGGAAAGACCCGTTTTAACGCTGGAACCAATCCTTGCTTTTGACATCAAGAAAAATAAGACATTTAAGTCTTGTTGATACTTTCACCACCCATTTAAGAATTGAAACTATATTAGACATGATTTTCAAGTTTGAACCGCAATACATGCAAAGAGTATGGGGAGGAACTTCTTTAGAAACTGCCCTTGACCGCAATTTGGGAAATCAGAAGAACATTGGTGAGTCTTGGGAAATTGTCGATCGCGAGGAAAATCAATCCACCCTTTTAAAGCCAAAGTATCAAGAAATGAATTTGAGAAAACTGCTCGCTAAAAAAGGTACTTTGATCATGGGACCCAACTGGCATCATGAAAAGCGATTTCCTCTTCTTGTAAAGTGGTTGGATTGTAAGGATCGTCTGAGTTTGCAAGTTCATCCTCCAGCAGCCGTTGCAAAATCACTGGGGGGTGAGCCTAAAACTGAAAATTGGTATGTTGCTCATGCAACAAAAGATGCTGGATTGTTCGCTGGATTTAAAAAGGGAACCAGCAAAGAGCAATTCATTGAGTCGCTGGACTTAGGAACCGCCGAATCCCACTGCCACAGAATCAATTCGCAAAAGGGTGACTCTCTTCTGGTCGAAAGTGGCCGCATTCACGCTATTGACGCCGGCAATCTAATTTTGGAAATTCAGCAAAATTCAGATACAACCTATCGAGTTTATGACTGGGATAGAAAGGGGTTGGACGGCAACCCACGTCAATTGCATCTGGAGGAGTCGTTAAGATGCATTGATTTTAATGACTTTGAACCCAAACCGCTACGAAAATGCGATGGAACCCTTGAAATTTTGTCTGATTGCCCTCACTTCAGAATAAGAAAATTCATTGGCTGCACCAATGAGTGCGTAGTCTTGAAAGCCCGAAACCAGCAGTGCATGATCCTAAATCCAATTGGATGCGATATTAAAATTGACGGAGAAATGGTTAGGAGTGGTTTTACGGCCTTATCCCCTTACTGCGAAGAATGCGTGGTAACGTTCATGGAAGGTGGCGAGCTTCTTGTAACGGATAATTTCTACATATAATCCGATACGATCAATTGATTTCAATACATGCTATTCCATTCATGTTGACCTAATTCGTTGTTACAGATTTTATTATCCCTTGGTTGAAAATTTAACATACTGTGCAAGACGAAGATAATTTACCCGACAAGCATAAATTCACGGATGATGATTCTATTGATTCGGCATCCTCTGAATTTTCTGAAAATAACGATAAAGAGGAATCAGTATCTCAATTGAAAAGCAGTTTGGAGGAAGCTTACCTCAAACATGAAACCCTTAATGCTAAATATCTTAGGGTTTGTGCGGATCTTGACAATCTCAGGAAAAGATCCATCCGTGATCGTGAAGATGCAATCCAAAGAACCCGAACGCAAATCATTGAAGATTTGCTCCCTGTGATAGACGCCTTTAGAATTGGGTTAAACGAGGCAATTAAAACCGATCCAGACGGACCCGTGGCCCAAGGTTTCAAGATGGCATTTGATCAATTGGACTTAGCGTTGAACGAATATGGCTTGTCATGCATTGAGGCTCTTGGTGAACCTTTTGACCCCATGTTACACGAAGCAATTGGCTATGAACCTTCTGAAAAAGATGGCATTATCCTCAAAACGATTCGAGTTGGATACAAACTCAAGAACGTTCTTCTCAGACCAGCGACTGTCATAGTCTCTCAGTGTGACAATACTGAATCCAGCAATTAATTTCAGCGCGAATAAGTAATATCCCGCAAAAAAGATGAGCGACAAGGATCTTTATGATATACTTGGTGTAAACCGAAACGCTTCCGACAACGAGATAAAGAAGGCGTATCGCAAATTGGCCGTTCAATTTCATCCGGATAAAAATCCAAATAACAAGGAGGCGGAAGAACGCTTTAAGGAAATTTCTGCTGCCTTTGACATTCTCAAAGATTCGGATAAACGAGCAAAATATGACCAATTCGGTCACGATGCCTTTAGAGGAGGTAGTGCTTCGTCTGGCGTAGATCCTTTTGATTTGTTCAAGGATGTTTTCGGTGGTGGATCTGGAGGATTTGGTAGTATCTTCGAGGATTTCTTCGGAAATGGTGGTGGATCTCGCAATTCTGACGGTATACGAGGGAATGATCTTCGTGTTTCTGTTTCCATTACTTTAGAACAGGCTGCCAAGGGTATTGAAAAGGAAATCAAATACAGCCGATTTCAATCTTGCTCAAATTGTGATGGTTCGGGGTCTTCAGAAGGCTCCAAAAAAGCAATGTGTTCGACCTGCGGTGGCATTGGTCAGGTCGCATCTAATCAAGGCTTTATAAGTATTCGTAGAACCTGTCCCTCCTGTAATGGTTCGGGCACCATTATTCAAAATCCTTGCGTATCTTGTAAAGGTCAAGGTCGATCCAAAACTAGTGACTCCGTTAAAGTTAAAGTTCCTCAAGGAATTTACGATGGTTCAAGACTTTGTTCGCGAGGGCGCGGGGACGCCGGCCCTATGAATGGAGCATGCGGGGATTTGTATGTGGACGTACAGGTCAAGAGCCACGATCTTTTCGACAGAGATGAGGACGACTTGTTTCATGATTTGCTTATTCCTTTTACTCTGGCTACCCTAGGAGGAAATATTGAAGCCCCTACTTTAGACGGAAAAGTCACTCTGAAAATTCCTGCTGGAACTCCTTCCAACAAAACTTTTCGCATTAAGAACAAGGGCCTGCCTAATTTACGGTCAAACTCTCACAAAGGTGACTTATATATTAGAACAATCGTTGAGGTTCCGAGGAATCTGACAAGCACGCAAAGGCAATTGCTTGTTGATTTTGGTATGGCTTGTGGGGAAGAGGATTTAAGTGCCGACTTGGGAATTTTAGACAAAGCCAAGAAATTTTTCGAAAGTGAGTGATTTGCCAGGCTGCTAATGACGATAGAAGAATCCAGTTTGTCATTTTCCGAGGCCTGCAATTTAAGAATCGAGAAATACCTTTCCAAAAAGAGTATCGTTTTGACTAACGGTTGTTTTGACTTGTTACACGCCGGTCATGTTTATTCGCTGCAAGAAGCCTCCAAGTTGGGTGATGAATTGTGGGTGGCCCTGAATAGCGATGAGAGTATTCGTAAGATTAAAGGACCTTCACGCCCTATTTACAATCAAGAACATCGTGCCTTTATGTTGAAAAGCTTATCCTGTGTTTCTCAAGTCTTCTTCTTCGATCAACCAAACTTATCTATGGAAATTCGAAAGTTGAAACCGGATTATTATGTAAAATCAGGAGATTACCGATTTGACACCCTGAACTCCGAAGAACTTGATTCCCTAAAAGAAGTGAAGGCGAAAATATTCTTTGTGCCCTTCCTTGAAGGAATAAGTACGACATCCACGATTACAGGTATATCCAAATCCATTAAATAGTGAGCTTCTCACGAAATTTTATACTTTGAGAACTATAGTCCTAGGATCAGGAAGAGGCACGAACTGCAAATCATTGCTAGAAGCTGAAAATAGTGGACTTCTCGGTACGGCATCTATCGTTTGTATATTGTCTGACGTAAAAGATTCGGGCATTTTAAAAATTGCGAAAGAATTTGGCGTTCGCTCACATTGCCCTGGATCTTTAGCTTCGAATAATTATTCATCCAATAGCCACGAGTTCAACGAGGATGAGTGGATTGACATAATCAGCAAAGAAAAGCCCGATTTAATCGTGCTCGCTGGATTCATGAAAGTGCTGAGTACTCAATTTATTAATTCATTTGACGGCAAAATTATCAATTTACACCCAAGTTTGTTACCTAGCTTTCGGGGCTTAGACGCGATCAAACAAGCGTGGGATGCGGGAGTAAAAATTACAGGTTGCACTGTTCATTGGGTTTCTCCGGTCCTAGATTCCGGAGAAATTATTGCACAATCTCCGGTAAGAATCATGCCAGGGGATACATTAGAGTCAGTCTCCGCAAAAGTGCATGCAGCTGAGCATATGCTTTTACCTTCCGTGATTGCTCAACTTGCCATGCATTTTAATTAAAATGGACAATTCGCTTCTAAAAATCTCATCAAAGATTGATCCTGAACAAGTTGAACTTTTAGAAGAGTTTCTTTACGAAGAAGCTCCATCTCCTTGGGTACTAGAAGTAAACCATATTAATGGAAATGGTACTCTTACCGGCTATTTCTCATCCGAAAAAGAATTTAATATCCAACAGAGCAAGTTAACTACTGCACTCGATAAGCAAGTGCAATTTTCGTTCACCTCTTCATTGATTCAGGATCAGGATTGGAAGGAGGCATACAAAGCACATTTTAGACCATG
>JAYOWQ010000052.1:0-1921 GCA_038152055.1 Opitutales bacterium
AACATAAAATATTCCCTTGCGGGAAGACCAATGGCGTAGCCAATAATTTTGGATAACGGACTCATCGGAGTCATGCGCTGGTAGTCCAGTAAACCGCATTCTTTTTCCTCTGCCGTTACCGAGGCCACTCTGCCCGTACCCAAAAACATCAGGTAAAAGCCCTGCAGAATTAAGAGTATGGTAAATGCTTCCCGTGCTCCATTTTCAGGAATTGAAATGAGTTCACTCATTCCGGAATCACTTTCATTTGCAGGTATATATACCTGCATGCCATCCAAAAAAGCTGAGAGGTAAAGGGAGGAGCAAAGGATCAGGGAAAAAAGACCGGAAGCGATCAGGTTCTTGGTTCTCAGCCTTTCGCGTATTCCCCGGATAATTAATGGGTTCATTCTGCCTTCCTTCCCACAAGGTTTTGAGATTCAATGTCGAGGAATATATCTTCCACGCTCGGCCGCTGACAGGTAAACCCGGAAACCGGCAACCCTGCTTTAACCAGTCTGGCAAGAATATCGGTGGCCTCAGCTTCTCCTCCATTCATCGTGGCACGAAACTGTGTATTTCCGCTACCTATTTCCTGAATTTCTGAAAGAATGGGAATCTCACCAATGATCTGGAAGAGATTCGGATCAGGCCTGGAAAGCTGGATTTGAAGTAGGCTACTTTGCCTGTTTTGACGGCTGACCTCTTCAATGGTTCCAGAGATTGCCATTTTTCCACCTTTCATAAATCCTATGGCATCACAGGTATCCTCAATTTCCGAAAGCACATGGGAGGAAAGAAGGATGGTTTTCCCATCTCGTGCCAGTTTTTTTAAGATATTTCGCAATTCGATGCGTGATTTTGGATCAAGATTGGCAGCTGGTTCATCCAGCAGTAAAACCTCCGGGGCATGCACCAGGGTTTTGGCCAGTAATGCCCGTTGGCGCATTCCCCGGGATAAGGTCCTGCACTTTGCATTCATGTGTGCTTTTAAGCCCGTGTTCTCCAGGCTTTTTAAGACCATGTTTTTTCGCTGCTCGCCATGTATTCCATAGGCATGAGCAAAAAGATCACAGAATTCCCATATTTTTAGATCCTCATAAACCGGAGGAAAGTCGGGCATGTAGCCAAAAATCTTCCGTGCTCGTTCGGGTTGGTGAAGGACTGAAATTTTATTGACCAGAATTTCGCCCAAGGTTGGCTCAAGTAAGGTGGCGATTGCCTTGATCGCACTTGTTTTCCCAGCGCCATTTGGTCCGATTAGTCCAAAAATTGATCCGGTTTTTACAGAAAAGCTCAAATCATTAACCGCGACCACATCACCGTAGTGTATTTTAAGACCCCTTACTTCTATCATTTTACCTGACCTTCATTAACTCTATCCCGAAGTAAATTTTCGGATCGGTCAACTTTTCCTTGAACCAATTTACATACATGGAATGATTGACTTCTTTAATTCATGAAAAGTATCCTTTATTTCTTCGCTTCCTTCTTTTGCATCTTGTCTCTTTGGAGTAATCAGGCTCTCTTTGATGGGGAGACCTTGGAGGGCTGGGATGGCAACCCCCTTCACTGGAGTGTGGAGGATGGAGCCATCGTTGGGGTCAATACCGAGGAGAATCCAACCAAGGGAAATACTTTCCTGATTTGGAAAGGCGGAACGGTCAAGGATTTCGAGCTTGCCTTGGAGTGCAAAATTGATTCGGGAAACAGCGGAATTCAGTATCGTAGCTTTATCAAACCGGGCGATCATGATGGCTGGAGAATCGGAGGATATCAGGCAGATTTTGAATCTGGTGACAATTACTCGGGCATTTGTTATGGCGAGGCATTCCGGGGAATTCTTTGCATGCGGGGAGATCGTACCACTTTAAGCCGTGATGAATCGGGAAAGTTGGTAAAGTCTGTCGAAAAAATTGGAGAGACTGCAAAACTTGGACTG
>JAYOWQ010000052.1:2021-9683 GCA_038152055.1 Opitutales bacterium
ATGAAGGTGTATTTCCGCAATATTGTGCTCAAGCAATAGTTCATTTTTGATGGCACCGTTTTAGAACGGTGTATTACACTGGATGTTTTCTTGCCCGCTAATTGGCAGTCAATAGGTTCTAAAATATGAGTATCTCATCTGCCCGTTCAAAAGTAGTCCTGGCTGGGGGTAGCGGATACCTTGGCTGTCTGCTTGCTGATTCCTTCAGTAATGATAACTGGGAGGTAATCATTCTTTCACGATCTTCGAATTCAACATTACTTCAAGCGGTGAGTGAAGTCTATTGGGATGGGAAAACTTTGGGCTCATGGAAGGAGGCGCTCGAAGGAGCAAGTGCCCTCATAAACCTTGCTGGCCGCTCTGTTGATTGCCGGTATACAAAGAAAAACAAGGAGAGTATTTTGAACTCCCGGGTGGATTCCACCCGGGTATTATCCGAGGCGGTGGAAGCATGCAGCGACAAGCCAAAGGTATGGCTGAACGCAAGCTCCATGGCAACCTATGGGCAGCGAGTAGGAAATGAGCTTCCCTTTGATGAAGATGCTCCACCAACCGGAAAAGGATTTTTGGAAGAGGTTACCCAAGCATGGGAAAATGAATTTTTTAAATACACCTGGGCAGATGTTCGCAAGGTTGCCCTGAGGATAAGTTTTGTCCTCGGGCGGGAGAGCGGCGCGTTTCCACTTCTCGCTAAATTTGCCCGCCTTGGATTAGGCGGCGCCCAGGGCTCAGGCAAGCAATGGATGAGTTGGCTGCACGAAGACGATTTCGTAAGAATAGTCAGATTTTTAACTGATCGTACAGAAGTTTCCGGTGCCTTCAATCTTGCATCTCCGCAACCACTTCCGAATATGGATTTCATGAAGGCCCTGCGATCAAGGTTGGCTCCTTTCAATCTTGGAATTCCCGCACCTGCATGGGCCGTAAGACTAGGATGTTTTTTAATTAATTCCGCCCCGGAGCTTGCCTTGCAGAGTCGCAAGGTGGTGTCTTCCAAATTATTGGATTCTGGTTATGTGTTTGTTTGTCCTGAAATCGAGTACGCCTTGGACAGGTTACTTAGGAAAGAATAGGGGGAGGCCCTGGTTTAGAAGCCCCATCGAGCACTCGCTTCGATCGCGTGTGCGCCAAGAGCGCCAAAGTCTCCGGTATCACCAATGTAAGCAAACCGATAGCCTAGGGAAAGTCCACCACTATCCCACAGGGCGAGTTGCAGAGATGAATGAAAATCCCATAAAAGTCCTACCCCGGCTTCATGCAATTCGTTAAATGGTAGCTTCAAGGAGTAATTGTTATGCCGGCTAGAAATCCCCAAGCTAGTACCTGCCCTAATTCCTATCAGATCCGAAAGTTCGAAGAATACGTTGGGGCGAATTGCCAAGTAGTAGTTGGATATTTCTCCTTCCCCCGCACTAAGGTGTCCAGTGTAACCCGATGCAGCACCGCTGAAAGAGCCAAGTTCCTGTAGGCTGAAACCTGCGAGCAAACCGATTTCTAACATGCCCAAAGAGCGTCCGAATTCCATAGACATCGAGTAACCGGGTTGGGTATCGATTTCTCCTTGGATCAATAACCCATCATGATGAACGTCGAGGTCGCTACCGAACTGAAAGCCGGTCGATAGAATCAAGTAATAATCTCCACGAGAATGACGAAATTTCGGAGATGATGAGGGGGAGTCAACGTCGCCATTCTCCACTTTGAACGATTTTTCATTCTCGTGCGGCTCGATAACAAAATCAAATTCCTCGTTACTCATTGTTTCAAACTTGGATTCCCTGGGGGTGGATTGACCCCTGCCTGCTTCATCGCTCTCCTGGCTGGAATATTCATTTTTGATGTCTTCTGGCAGCGGTGTTTTCAGAGAATTGCTTGAATCTATCGTCCAATCTTCCTCGGAATCGATTTCAGAAAAAGGGGCGTTCGACAAGGGAACTATTCTCAGTCCTTCGAGTTTGGCATCCAATCCATGCAGACTGTCAAGAATCTGGCTTGATCTTGTCCTGAGTTCGTTAATTTTTTCTTCGCTTACTTGAGCCAAACTCACTTGAGCCAGCAGCAACTGAGCAGAATAAAGTAGTAACGGCAGGGAGAAGTTTATCTTACGGGCAAGCTTTTTCATTTCTCTATACTTGGCAAATTCTTGAAACAAACTTCATCGATTTGCAAAGATTTCTTTTCCCTAAGTGCAATTCCTGGATTCTGGAAAATCTTACAATGGGATTATCAGGAGATCGTTCTTGGCTTCAAGCCCGATAAGGCGTTGACTCCAATTGTTCAAAAAATACAAGATAAAAGATCCTTATGCGCTATTTGCTTCGAGTTTTTTGGCTGGCCCTTTTTATCCCCTGCACCGCCATCCTCGCCGCAACTTTAGTCACGGATATCGTTATATACGGGGGTACGTCTTCAGCAATTTCTGCCGCAATTCAGGCCAAAAGAATGGGTCATTCTCTCATTGTAGTATCGCCTGACCTTCACATTGGTGGACTGACCAGTAACGGACTGAGTTGGGAGGTTGCTGGAAAAGAGGAGACGATAGGGGGAATATCCCGAGAATTTTATCATCGAGTATGGCGGCACTACCAGAGTCCTGATGCCTGGAAGTGGGAAAAAATGGACGATTACGGTAATCGTGGGCAGGGTTCGCCTGCATTCGATGGGGATCGGCGTACCATGTGGATCTTCGAGCCGAGGGTGGCTGAAGAGATTCTTGAATCATGGATAAAGGAAAATGATTTACAGGTTATCCGCGAAGAGAGATTGGATCGCGAAAAGGGAGTACTGATGAAATCAGGGAAAATTACAGCGATTACCTGTCTCTCGGGCAATCGTTATGAAGGAAAGGTATTTTTGGATTGTACTTACGAGGGAGACTTGATGGCGGCCGCAGGTGTCGGCTATTCTGTCGGGGGGGAGATCAATGCGTTCCATGGGGATGCATTGAAAGGGCATGAAGTACAAGTGGCAAACCCGGATGATTTAATGAATCAAATCGATCCGTCGAAGATTTCTCGCAATCAAACAAGAGGGCTGTTCGAAAGCAATGGCAATCATCCCTTGATAGAATATGCCGAATTGGATTCAGTCGGGCGGACTTTCCCTTTTCGACTATGTCTCACGCAAATTGATGATAATCACGTTCCCTTTACCCGCCCAGATGGTTATGATCCCCACGTTTATGAGTATTTGCTTCCTTTTTTGTTTTCCAATTCCTATTTGGACATCTTGCCTTTCTCGCCGATTCCAAACGCTAAAAGCGTTACTGTAAACCTTGATCCTTTCGGTGTCTGCAAGTTAGATCTCAATAACTCCTATGCTGATGAAAGTTACGAATCCCGTACAAATATTTTGGAGGCGCTCAAAAGGTACCAGAAAGGAATTTTTTATTTTCTTTGTAATGATTTGAGAGTGCCTGAGGATCTTCGGCAAAGAATGAGCCTGTGGGGATTTGCTGCTGATGAATTCGTTGAGTATGAAAATTGGCCACCTCAGTTATGCCTTGGCGAATCGCGACGAATGATCAGCGAGGTCGTTATTACAGAGGATGATCTCTTCGGTCTTAGAAAAGCATACAAGCCCATTGGATTAGGGTCCTCACCAATGGTCTCGCATCAACATCAACGCAAAGTCTTCGGATATGAAAACGACCACTTCAGAGTGTCCGTGCAAGGGAATTTCAGGTCTCAGGCCATAGAGCCTTACACGATTTCATACGATGCTATCGTTCCGAAAGAAAATGAATGCAAGAATCTTTTGGTTCCAGTATGTCTATCCGCATCTCGCTTGGCCTATGGTTCGATAAGGATGGAACCTGTGCTTATGGTGCTGGGTCAATCCGCTGCTACAGCTGCCTCTTTAGCTATTGAAGATGAGAGCTCCGTCCAAAACGTCGATTACAAGGAGTTGCGGGAAAGGCTCTTGAGAGATGGACAAATCCTCGAGTTTCAAAAAAGTAACAGGGTGGTACATGGGATTGGCAGGCGTGTTAGTAAGTTGGGAGGAGTCGTAGTCGATGGCAAAGAATTGATCTTGGAGGGCGAATGGACGTTGAGCAGTTCACTGCGCCCGTTTGTCGGCAGTTCTTATTATCATGACGGCAATGGCGGGAAGGGCCTGAGCAGCGCGACTTTCCCGTTTGCCGCTCCCTCCGATGGTGTTCATGAAATCAAGGCTTCCTATTCGGCCTTCGGGAACGGAGCTGGGAACATTCGTTATGAGGTTGAATACGAAGGTGGCACGGCCAAGGTATTGATCGATCAAAGAAAGCCTCACCGTGGTAGTGACTTATGGAGTTCCTTGGGAACTTTTTCCTTTCAAAAAGGTAAGAGATACTCCGTGACTCTTTACAATGAAAATACGGAAGGGTACGTGATCGCTGATGCCATTCAGGTGATCGGGCTCAATCCTTGATTTTCTTCTCAATTTTAGCACACTCATGAATCGTAGAAGGTTTTTGAAAACCGTAGCCTTGACCAAAGGCTATTCATGTTTTTCTTCAGCTTGCCAAGGGGCTAGTGACAGATTGAGGATCGCCGCAATCGGTGTAGGGGGTAAAGGCCGAAGTGATCTCGATCAATTAGCCAGGCATGGAGAGATTGTAGCTGCCTGCGACGTTAACCGGAGCAAACTTGATTACGCACTACGGTCGTTTCCGCACGCGAGCAAATTTAGCGATTATCGGGAGATGATCGCGCGATATGGAGGAAAAATTGACCTTCTTTCCATAAGTTCTCCGGACCACACGCATGCGCATGCCGCTCAACTTGCACTGCTGGCGGGAGTGCATCTTTTTGTCCAGCCTCCAGTCGCTCAAACGGTTTGGGAGTCCAGGCAACTTAGATTGATTGCCGCTTCAACACAAGTTTGCACACAGGTTGGACTCCAAGCTTGTGCTGAGGACGACTTTCGAGTCGGGGTCGAGTTCCTGCAAAGGGGAGGTCTAGGAGACGTTCTCGAGATCCATGCGTGGACTAACCGCCCGATTTGGCCACAGTCCCCTCTCATTTCGTCCATACCCTCCTCTTCGGAGCCAATTCCGGACGAGTTGGACTGGAACGCTTTTCTGGGGCCATCACCAGAACGCCCTTATCATTCCTGTTACCAGCCATACAAATGGCGTGGGTGGAGGAATTTTGGTACAGGCGCCCTAGGTGATACGGGCGTACACTTGTTAAATTTGCCGGCAATGGGATGCCACTTGTATGAGCCTCAAAGAATCGTTTGCCTGACGCGGGGTCCGTTCAATCCGGAAACTTACCCTGCCTGGGGAACAGTTCGATATGATTTCCCTTCCTCTCGCAAAGGCCAAATGATTTCCGTATATTGGTACGAGGGAAGAATTGGACGCCTTAATTACAAAATAGGTGGTGAGCCGAATCTGCCTGGAGCGGAACTTTTTCTTGGAAAAAAAATAACTCCTCAAGGCTTTTTGATTATTGGTACAAGAGGCAGGATGTTTTCCTCATCCGAATTCGGGGCTGACTGGGAAGTGAGTTTTGGAAAAGAATGGCTGAATGCTGATATGATAACCCACCACAATCCAACCCTTGGTCGGAATGGTCGCGGTGACTCAGGCATGAAGGAAGAGCTAGTGCATGCCATCCGCGGTAAGGGAAAAAGCTTTGCAATAGCTAATTTTGAGTATTCTGCACAATTCACGGAGTGGATTTTACTTGGGAACGTTGCCATGGCGGTAGGGGGAGAATTTGCATGGAACGCAAGAGATTTCAAAAGCGATCGAATGGAGGTGAACCGTTTCTTAAGCAAAGATTACAGATCAGGTTGGCGGGTGCGTGCCGCCTGAAGACGGACGCTGTTAAAGGTACATGCTATCATAGATGTCAGCGATTTTCCGAATTGCCAGAGCGTATGCCGCCGTTCTGCGATCAGATATTTTTTCTGTGGAGTCCTGCATCTCCTTGATCTCTTTGTAGGACTCACACATCGTATCCTCGAGACCGGATCGAACCAAAGCGATTTCACTTGGTCCTTCCAAGAAGTTTTCTTTTAGTCTCAGGTCAAGTTCTTTGCCAATTCCGCTCTCGATCAAATTAATGATTTTAGTACTTTGCGCTTCCACAAATCTTTTATCCATTCGTCCGAACCTAACGTGTGAGAGGTTTTTCAACCACTCGAAGTAGGACACGGTCACTCCACCAGCATTTAGGTAGGCGTCAGGAATGATAAAGACTCCACGGTCTCTCAAAATGGCATCGGCTTCATAAGTAACGGGTCCGTTAGCGGCTTCGGCAATAACCTTTGCCTTTATGCGATGGGCATTTTCACGGGTTATGACACTTTCAACAGCGGCGGGAATAAGGATGTCACAAGTATGTTCAAGGACTTCGTGACCCTTGCTAGTGAATTGGCCGTTTGGAAATCCTTCCATTCCGCCATTTTCGGATTTGTACTGAAATACGGATTCAACGGATAGCCCATTCTCGGACAATAAGGCTCCATCCCGTTCAATTATACCAATTATCTTGGCTCCATCTTCCTCCTCAAGAAACTTTGCGGCATGATATCCAACGTTGCCCAAGCCTTGGACAATGATTTTTTTGCCTTCTAGAGAACCTTCGAGTTTTGCATGGGCAAGGTCCTCCGGATGCCGGAAAAATTCCTGGATTCCGTATTGCACGCCTCTGCCCGTTGCTTCGACCCTTCCTTGTACGCCCCCAAAGTGTATGGGCTTGCCAGTAACGCATCCCCGGGCATTGATTTCCCCGGGATGCAACTTTTGATATTCGTCCGCTATCCATGACATCATTCTTTGTCCGGTCCCCATGTCTGGAGCCGGGACGTTGATTCCGGGACCGAGGAAACCCCTTTTATCAAGTTCCTGAGCAAATCTTCGGGTTATGTGTTCCAATTCCTCAAGATCATATTTCTTCGGATCTATGCAAAGAGCTCCTTTGGAACCGGAAAAGGGAACGTTTACGATCGAGCATTTGTAGGTCATGAGAGCGGCGAGCGCCTCGACTTCTTGCTGATCGGCGAAGGGCGCGTATCGAATCCCTCCCTTTGCGGGAAGAGCATGCTCGCTGTGTGTGGCCCTCCATCCCGTGAAGATTTCGTAGGTTCCCCTAATTTCGACCCCAAACTTCATTTCACAGATCGCATTGCAGGTGCGAATTTGCCTAGCCAGTCCCTTAGGAATATCAATGGCTTCGGCAGCTCGGTCAAATGATAGATTTACGCTTTCAAGAAAGGAAACGGAATTTGATTTAGGCATGATGCTTGATTGCCCGAAAATAGTACGGGAATCAAACGATAAGTTTTACTTTTGCAAACCAGCAAACGGCCTGCAAAAGTGTTATTTACCAGTCTGAGTTGCGCGGCGGACGCTCTTCGCGAGGGCGAGCCTCGTTCACTTTTAGCGGGCGTCCTTCCATTTCCTTGCCATTCATCGCTTCAATCGCTCGATTACCTTCCTCGTTATCGTTCATGGTGACAAACCCAAAACCCTTTGAGCGACCTGATGGACGTTCGACAATAATGCTTGCTCGTTCAACTTTACCAAATTCGCTGAATGCATCGGCGAGGTCTTGGTCATTTACAGACCAAGGAAGATTTCCCACATAAATTTCCATTATTTATTCTTTTTTTGATTTTTGGTGATTCGCACGAGACTCTTTTTGGTTAGGCGAGTCTGCTGATGTG
>JAYOWQ010000053.1:0-9582 GCA_038152055.1 Opitutales bacterium
ACTTCCGCAGCAATTTCCGCGGCGGTTCAGGTTAAAAAAATGGGAAAGTCCGTTGTTGTTGTCTCTCCAGACAAAAGAATTGGTGGAATGACAACTAATGGCTTGGGTTGGACGGATATTGGAAATAAGGAAGCGATTGGTGGAATCGCTCGTGAGTTTTATCACCGTGTATGGAGGTATTACCAAACCCCTGATGTTTGGAGGTGGCAAAAGTTCGAAGAGTTCGGCAATCGTGGTCAGGGTGCTCCTGCAATCGATGGAGATCGTAGAACAATGTGGATTTTCGAACCTAAGGCGGCCATGGAAATTTTTGAATCATGGATTATTGAAAATGAAATTGAAGTATATCGAGACGAATGGCTAGACCGGTCCACAGGAGTGGAATTATTGGACCGAACCATAATTGCTATCACTTGCCTGTCAGGAAAGCGTTTTGAAGGCAAAATTTTCATGGATTGTACTTATGAAGGGGATTTGATGGCTGCAGCAGGGGTGAATTATGTTACAGGACGTGAGGGAAATGATATCTACAATGAGACGCTTAACGGTGTACAAACTGCATTGGCCCAAAAAAATCAATTTGTGAATCGTATTGATCCATTCATTAACTTGGGTGAACCAAAAAGCGGACTTCTACCTAGAATAAGCGATTGGGTGCCAGAAAAAGACGGAATAGGTGATAAAAAAATTCAGGCTTACAATTTTCGTTTGTGTTTGACGCGGGAAGGAGAAAATCGTGAACCATTCCCAAAGCCTGAAATCTACGACCCCTTGCAATATGAAGTCCTTTTAAGAACCTTGAGCCGTGGCTCCCGACATATTTTTGTTCATTTCAATCAGATTCCAAATGCCAAAACTGACACAAACAACCATGGATCCTTTAGTACTGATAATATTGGTATGAATTATGAATATCCAGACGGTACTTACAGTAGGCGAAAGGAAATTATTAAAGAGCATGAAAATTATTTAAAAGGGTATTTCTATTTCTTGTGCAATGACCCGAGGGTGCCTGAGGATGTTCGATATGGAATGACCCAATGGGGTTTGGCAAGGGATGAATTTATAGAGAATAGTAATTGGCCTGAACAATTGTACATTCGGGAAGCACGCAGAATGGTCGGCAAAGCAGTGATGACCGAACATGAGGTGACCGGAAGAAAAAAAACTGACAAATCAATTGGTATGGGTTCATACACTATGGATTCCCACAATGTTCAAAGGTATGTTGCGATTGATGAGAGCGGCAAGCCGCATGTCTTGAATGAAGGAGACTTTCAAATTGATATTAAGAAACCTTACCAAATTTCTTATGAGGCTATTTTGCCCAAGAGAATTGAATGTGAAAACTTGATTGTCCCTGTGTGTTTATCTGCTTCCCATGTTGCATTTAGTTCAATTCGTATGGAACCGGTGTTTATGATTTTAGGGCAATCAGCGGCAACAGCAGCGGCTCTTGCTGTAGGCAAAGAAATTTCTCTCCACAGTCTTACTTACTCTGATTTACGAGAACAATTATTAAAAGATGGTCAAGTTTTGGAGGTTAAAAATTTAAAAAGGCTAAGTATGGGAGAAGGCATTCCTCTAGAAACTCTTGGAGGGGTAGTGGTTGATGGTTCTACCGTTGAACTTGAGGGCGATTGGATTGAAAGTACTTCACTTAGACCATTTGTGGGTGACTCATATTTCCATGATGGAAACGGAGCCAAAGGATTGAGATCCGCAAAATTTCCTTTTGTTGCACCAATGAATGGATTGCATGAAATAAAGGTTGCCTTTTCTTCATTTGGCAACCGGGCAGGAGATTTAAGATATAATGTTAAGCATAAAGCTGGTGAAAGTTATATATTCGTCGATCAGCGAAAATCTAAGTCTGATCAAATGAACGATCTATGGCATTCTTTAGGTTCATTTGAATTTGAAGAAGGTGAGCAGTATTATGTCAGCCTGAGTAACGAAAACACCGATGGATATGTAATTGTTGATGCCATTCAAGTGCTAGGTTTGAGATCGGGTCTTTTGTCTGAGGGACCCCAATAGTATCTGGTCGACAGCTTAAACCTTTGAACGCTTGGTCCATGAAGAGGAAGTCATTTCTAAGTAAATTCGCGGGTGGGGCATTTTTTATTTCTTTAAAGAGCCGTGCAGTCGCTTCCAACAGCCGTTTGCAAATTGCAGCAATTGGAGTGGGGGGAAAGGGTGGGAGTGATTTCCATCAAATGGCACGGCACGGACAGATTATTGCTGCATGTGATATTTCCAAAAAGAAGCTGGACTATTCGTTGAGGGATTTTCCTTTTGCTGCAAAATTTTCTGATTACAGAGAGATGATCTCACAAATGGGAGATCAAATTGATGTTTTAAGCATCAGTACTCCAGATCATACCCATGCCCATGCTGCTCAACTTGCTTTAAATCATGGAATTCATCTTTTTGTTCAGTCTCCACTTGCACATAACATCTGGGAGGCCAAGCAGTTGGTGAAGGGTTGCAATCAGAGAGGTCTCTGCACCCAACTGGGACTTCAAGGATCTGCTTCTGATGAATTTCGTAAAGCGGTTTCGTATTTACGTTCTGGTTCATTAGGAAAAGTTCTTGAAGTTCATGCCTGGACCAACCGACCCAAGTGGCCTCAATCTCCCCAATATATTTCCCGTCCTTCCGGACATCATACTTTGCCAAATGATCTTAATTGGGATGCGTTCATTGGACCAGCGGAAGATCGACCCTATCACCCAGTTTACCAACCTTACAACTGGAGAGGTTGGCGTGCTTTTGGAAGCGGAGCGATGGGGGATGCAGGAATTCACTTATTAAATCTTCCTGTTATGGGTTGTGGTTTATCCAGCCCAAAAATCGTTGAAAATGTACTTGGTTCGGTTGTTGGCTCAGAGACTTTTCCTGCTTGGGCTTCGGTTAAAATGCTTTGCCCCGGTACTCAAAGCAATGAATACATTGCACTACACTGGTATGAAGGAAGGATTGGGCACTTGAATGATAAAGTTACAGGACAAAATAATTTTCCTCCACTAGATCTTTTTCAAGGTCGTAAACCATCTTTAAATGGGTGTTTAATTCGGGGGTCGAAGGGGACACTTTTTTCAACCGGAATCTATGGCCAACAGTGGGAGGTGCATTTGGGCCGTGATTGGATTTCCTCGAAGGAACTTGGTCTCCTTTCGCGAAATATAATACCCAATGGGCGGGGTGATTCAGGAATGAAAGAAGAATTCATCCAAGCAATTCGAGCTGGCAAACCAGAAATTTCATCAGCTCGCTTCGATCACATTGCAAGACTAAGCGAAATCACTTTGCTTGGGAATGTGGCTTTATTGTCTGGAGGAAGGTTCAGATGGGACTCTGAAAATTGTATCTCGGATCGAACCGATGTGAACAGTTTGTTAGTGAAGGAATACCGGCAGGGTTGGCAACTTATGCCTTTTTAGCCTATTAGAATCGAGCTCATCAGAGGTGCATGCTTTCGTAAATGTCCGCGATTTTACGTATTGCAGAGGCAAACGCAGCCGTTCTTCGATCTTCAATTCGGGGATTGGAATCATGCATTTCTTTAATTTCCTGATAGGCCTCGCACATGGTATCCTCTAACCCCGATCGAACGAGTGTTATTTCATCTGGTCCTTGCAATACCGCAGCTTTAGCACTCTCATCCAATGGTTTATCTGTACCAGATTCGATTAGTTTAATAATTTTTGCTCCCTGTGCTTCGGTGAATCTTCTTTCCATTCTGCCAAAACGAACATGAGATAAATTTTTTAACCACTCAAAATAGGAGACTGTCACACCACCAGCATTGAGGTAGGTGTCAGGGATGATAAAAACCCCGCGTTTAAGTAAGATTTGATCGGCCTCATAGGTGATCGGCCCATTAGCAGCTTCAGCGATTACTTTAGCCTGAATACAATCTGCATTTTCCTTTGAAATCACTCCTTCCATTGCCGCTGGGATTAAGATATCGCAAGGGTGCTCCAACGCGTGCTTGCCGTTTTCTAGAAAGGTACCCAGGGGGAATCCTTTAATCCCTCCCTTTTCTAACTTATATTGATAGATCTCTTCTGTATGGATTCCTTGTTCGCAAATAATAGCACCATCGCGTTCGATAATTCCAACAATCAGTGCACCATCTTCTTCTTCGAGGAACTTGGCAGCATGATAGCCAACATTTCCCAGTCCCTGGACGATAATTCTTTTGCCTTCCAGATTCCCTTCCATGTTTGCCTTTTGTAAATCTTCTGGATGACGAAAAAACTCCTGGATGCCGAATTGCACTCCTCTACCAGTGGCTTCAATGCGGCCTTGAACACCTCCAAAGTGAATAGGCTTTCCAGTAACACATGCACGGGCATTGATTTCGTTTGGGTGCAAGTTTTGGTATTCATCCGCGATCCACGACATCATGCGTTGTCCCGTTCCCATATCGGGTGCAGGGACATTAATGCCTGGACCAAGCAACCCACGTTTATCTAATTCCTGAGCAAACCGGCGGGTGATATGCTCCAAATCCTCGAGATTATATTTTTTGGGGTCGATGCAAAGTGCACCCTTGGATCCTGAAAAGGGAACATTAACAATCGAACATTTATATGTCATTAAGGCTGCCAATGCCTCAACCTCTTGCTGATCAGCAAAAGGAGCATAGCGAATGCCGCCTTTGGCTGGAAGTGCATGTTCACTATGAGTTGCTCTCCAACCAGTGAAAATCTCGTAACCACTTTTTAACTCCACCCCAAACTTCATCTCACAAACCGCATTGCATGTGCGAATTTGACGAGCCAACCCTAAAGGGAGATTCAGTGCAGACGCAGCTTTGTTAAAGCATGAATTAACGCTTTCCAGAAAGGAAATGTCCTTAACTTCTTTCATAAATTAACATGTAAATGAAGATACGGAAGTAACTGCAAAAACAAACAATGCAAGTGTGAAAGAAATCTTTCCTGATCAGCAAGTTTGCCGATCTGTTTTGCTACGGGGAATCCCCGTTTTCTGGCTACTCTTTAGGGCGTGCTTCGTTTACTTTAAGAGGGCGACCGGCCATATCTGCTCCGTTGAGCGCTTCGATGGCTTTTGCAGCTTCATCATTGTCGTTCATGGTTACGAAGCCGAAGCCTTTGGAACGTCCTGAGGGGCGCTCCACAATGACGGATGCACGATCAACAGTTCCAAATTCTTTAAAGGCGTCAGCAAGGTCTTGATCACCGACGGACCAAGGTAGGTTTCCCACATAGATTTCCATATATTTAATATTTAATTGATAACTTTGTAGCACAGGTGGCTAGTATCAATTGGTCGAAGGTTCACTACAGCTAGTGTTTCAACGGGAACTCATATTAGCTTGTGCTTATTTGAAATTTAAATCTGAACTTTGATTGATCTTTATGCAATCTCAAAGAATTGAATTACTAGTGGATTAAATTTAAAATCGTAATCGTACGTAAGCCGAGTAAATTGACATCCATGCTAAAAATTCGTGAAATTTCGGAAGCAAATGCAACTGACTTGGACCAGTTAAATAAACTGATTCCTCAGTTGTCAAAATCAGCCAAACCTCTTGATCAGACTCAATTTAATGAGATCATAAATTCGAGGGTGACTCACCTTTACTTTGCGGAAGAAAACAATTTGATAATGGGGATGCTATCTCTTGTAATTTTTCCAATACCTACTGGTGTAAGGGCATGGATCGAAGATGTGGTTGTCGATGAAAATGCCAGAGGTAGAGGAGTGGGGAAACTGCTTACTTCGCATGCGTTAGCCGAAGCCGAAAAAAACGGTGCACAAACCATTGATCTTACTTCTAGACCCAGTCGGGAAGTGGCTAACAAGTTATATCAATCGGTTGGTTTCAAGGCTAGAGAAACGAATGTTTACCGATATAGTAGTCATTCGTAATTTTTCTAGTCCAGTATTTTGCCATTTAGAAATGTAATTTTTCTCTGGCTAGCTTCTTGTCTTTCCTGCGTGGGTTTTGCCTTTGGTAGATCTGAGGCAAATTTAGCGTTTGAGATGGATGTGGATGCCATCAGGGGAAGTAGGATTATCAAGTGGTTTGAAGCAAAATATCCCGACCTCCGAAATTGGGCCAAGGAAGAAGAGCAAAGCTACCTTGTCGAGGTAGGCATAGATCAGTCGATAGGTTTGTTAGACAATAATCTCATTAATGTCTCAATTTATATTCGCAGGCATAACGAATCAATGGGTCTTGTCAGGAAAGAGGGAGGGACTCAGTCTAACGATCAGATCATTTGCTTATTCTATTTTGAGAAGCAACTTCATTTGCCAAATATTTCGGAGTGGCTTGCCAAAAGCATCGCTCTGAATCTGAGGTCAGAAAAAAGGGAAGAAATTTTGTCAGCAAGTTCGTTAACCGAAAATAATTTTTCGTTCAACTTGTCAACATTGATTGCCTTGCTGCCACAGATGGGGAAACCAATTTATCCAGGATTGGACTCAAGTTTGTCCATCAACATAATTAATGAGACTAATGGTTCTCAGGTGCTTGCTGTACTTTCTGGTTCTGGGGAGTTTGATTCTTTCAGGGAGTACAGTCAGTTTGATAAACATAGTCCATCGTTTCCAACTTTATTAACTGAGCATCAAATTAGCTTCCACGCAGACATATCTGAATCATGCTTGTCCCAACTCCTAAGCAGGTATCATTGCCCTAGCACTATTCTGGAAAATCTCGGTGGATTGATGGCAGTGGAATGGGGCGCGAGTTTCCTTGATACAAGTATTTCGATAGAATTTGTTCTTGCTTTCAAAGATCAAGAAAGTGCAAGAAGAGCCTTTGCGTTTTGTGAAAATTCATCAAATGTTTTAAAGTTAGCACTTACCAAGGAAGGGAAAAGGCATGTGGCTTGGTTTCTCATCAAGCATCTTCATACAAGGCATCTAGATCATCTAATTACAGCAAAACTTGAAATTAAGTCTACAGACTTGGAAGTATTAATACCTTGGTTTCTTTCTACTTTCACCACTAGGGTTCCTTCAATGGTAGAAAAGAATTCATTTTAAATTAATTTAGCAAATTATCTGCGGGATATTTCTGTTCTAATAATTTCAATAATACCTATCGATAAAGCAGAAATTTTAAATTTATAGGATGCTTGATATGCCTTAGGAGGCTGAACCGTATGCCCTAGTCCTATGCATTTCCAGATAAGCTTTTGTCTCAAAAATTTATTCTCTGTCTATTGGAATGTTGAAACTCTTATGTTAACCCACAACGCCAGAAGGATAGATTTATGATGATGAAATTTAATGACTTTCAACAATACCGAGCGACTTTATTTATTCCTTATGAAAAATATTTTGAACTTATTTACGAAACAAAATATCTGCTCGAAGCCCGCCTTGGAACCGATCGTGTTTTTATCGCTAAAAAATATTTTTATGGATGCAACCGAAGGTCCGCAGTGTCTAAAGCAAGCACTTGGTATAATAAAAACCTAAAGCAATTACTTGGAAATTCCTTTGGGGTTATGTTTATTGATGATCCCCTTAAAGAGGTGGTCTATGACGATGGTTTTGTCTGTTCCGATCTCCGTAACAAGTTTCTTGATGATTTGACAATCCAGCGTCTGTTGAAAGAAGCTGACGGAGACTTGGGAAGAGAAGACCGAGTTTCTTCAAATGGACAAATTTCCGCCAGTGTTAAGAGATTACGTAAACGTAAAAAACACGCAGTTCAGCTTTCTGAACGCCTTGTGCAATCCCCTGGAGGTACCATCTATTATCGAATGGTTGATTTGCCCGATGGAGGAAAAGCCAAGATTCGTAAAATTAAACTTTCATCCAAATCATTAGACAAAGCCAAAAGAGAGGTAACTCGCAGAGGGCTCGACAGATTTGAGAAGTTTACTAACAAGAGGGATACTTCACTAACACAGATGACTGTACCTGTTCGAGCTGCATAACTGATCATCCTCTTACCTTTATGAGCAAAATTTCTCAGGATAGATCTTCGGAGCTGGTTCAGCTAATGATGAAGCATCAAAGAAAATTATTCGGATATATTTTAACTTTGGTTCCTTCCCGTTATGATGCGGAAGACATTCTACAGGAAGCAAGTCTTACTATCTGTGAGAAATTTGCTGATTTTGAACCTGGTACCAATTTCTACTCTTGGGCTTGCCAAGTAGCTTATTGGAAAGTGCGTGCCGCACGAAAAAAATTTGCTACTTCAAAAGTTATTTTTAATGAGGAGGTGCTGGAGGCGGTTTCCCAAACTCGATTAGAGATGGAGGATGAATTAGATATTCGTCACAGTGCTCTTTCCCGTTGCCTTCAAAAACTTAACGAACGAGATAGACGGATGGTGCTGGTACGATACGAGTCAGGTCATAATGTGAAGGCAGCTGCCCAAGCCTGCGGGCGAACAATTCAAGGGGCTTACAAAGCTTTGAATCGAATACGAAAAACTTTGCACGACTGTGTAAGCCTTGAGGTTAGCGTGGAAACTCCCTGAAATGAAACTCAGCGACAAGGAAATAATAGAACTCAACCAGTTACTCGATCGGTTGGTTGAGAACAATTTGTCTTTCGATCAAAAAAAGCGACTCGAAGAATGGTTGAATGAATCTGTAGAGGCGAGAAGGTATTATGTATCTTACCTGGATATGTCCGTAAGTCTTGGGCATTATGCAGATGAAAGTTTAGGAGATGCAGAGAAGCAAGATGAGCCGGTAAAATTTCTTGAAGTGATTCGTTTTTTGCAGCCTTGGTTACCCATCGCCGCTTTAATAGTTTTCGGTTTTTACCTCTACTTCACTTTTCCTCCCCACGGTCTTAAGTTCGACGAAGTTTCTGAACTGTCCACTTTGGATGTGCAAACTGACGAAAAGCCTTACATGGTTCAGGCTAGCGTTTCTAATGCCGCCGTGGCACTCATGACCAAGTCTGTAGGATTACAGTGGGGACATAAGTCATTGACTAAGTCTGAGGATGGAGCGGCCCTCAATGCGGGTCCATTCTCCTTTGCCCGAGGTATGGCCCAACTCGAATTCATGCAAGGTGCAACCGCAATTCTGGAGGGTCCAATTGATGCACAATTACTCCACACGAACGCTTTGTCTTTAACGCTTGGGAAACTGCGTGCTCATGTTCCTCGGGTTGCTGTCGGTTTTACGGTCGACTTACCCATGGGGAAAGTTGTCGATTTGGGTACCGACTTTGGAGTTGAAGTTCACAAGGAAGGCTCAGCTGAAGTTTATGTTTATAGAGGGAAAGTAAAGTACGAGGGGGTTGATTTTGAAGGGAATGAAGTACTAAGGCAATTGTCTGGAGGCGAAGCGATATTTTTGGATCCAAGTGGCATGTTATCACCTATTGACATGCCATTAGGCGATTTTGCTGGAAGTGCGGATCTTGCCACTCGTTCCCTTGAAAATGCCAGCAAACGAAGGGCCGCTTGGTTGAAGGAAAGCCATAGACTAGCTGCTGACCCCAGTACTTTGCTCTACTATGGCTTTGAAGGTCATGATTCGTGGGCTCGTGTCCTTAAAGACGAAACCAATCGGGGAAATGGTAACGGCGATGGTGCTGTAATCGGTTGCAATTGGACTG